>JANYLL010000214.1 GCA_025357895.1 Ignavibacteriota bacterium | reverse complement strand
TGTGCCACCTGATAGAGTGAAACTGAACCCATTAAGCGTTGTCCCATTTGGAATATCCATAGTAAAAGTAACGCAACATACTTTATTTCCGCCGCAAAGATCAGATGTGCTTCGTTGGGCGTTCACTGTCAGAGAAAGCGTTATAGCAAAGGCACTTAGTGACGAAAATAGGATAGAGGAAACAACAAGGCATATAACAGCGAACAACTTAATGCTCAGCCGTTTTTGCTTACTAATTTCATTGGATGCGAATAGATTATTCATGGTTTACAAATTAAAAAAGCCATAATACAAGTACGTTAAGAACTAAAGCACTTTGGAGCGGGAATAAACCTTCGGTTTATCATAAAAACAGACGGAGCTTTCATTCCTGCACTATATTTATCTTCAGATTGCTCTGTAGCTAAAATTATTTTTTTTTGAACTAAAAATTCTACATCCCGGCAAGCCCCCAAACGGACTCTCCTCAAAGACCGCGATGTATTGGTGGACTAAAAATTTAGTTAATCTCTACATCGTCAATGACAATGATATTGCCCGTCCATGTTACCCGGACACTGGTATGTGTATCAATAATAATTCGCGTCGGCGTATTGGGCGCGAATGATTGACCATGAATTGCACATTCATAAGCTTGCGAAGTGAGTGACGTGCTGAAAGTCCCCTGACCCGTTATATCGATATAGGAATAGCTGTTATCAGCCAAATGGATATTAAGCCATCCTACATTGACTGTGGTCACATTACTGACGCCGAAATCAACATTTTGCGCGATTCGCTGCAGAACAGGCATTCTCTCAACCTGCGAGTTAGGAAGCTGGCAAGATACTTGCTCTGCGTGGTGAAGGCTCGTAATGTGAGGCGTTAAAGATTGCGATAAAGCAAAGAGTAAACCGAGTAACACATGCATAATAGTGGAGCGTTAAGTTAAGGTGCAAAGATAAGGAGAGTATCCTGATTTATAAGGAAGGGTTGAGGCACTTTTGTTACCGCCGCTAAGTTGTTATTTTTCAATAGCTGCTACTTATCATTACTATGGATATTTTAGAATAATTCTCTACGGTCAGGACATTTGCTACAATACCATTCCGCCATGAAAACTGAGGAAATTCGCGATTTAATGCGGTTTTTAAAGAGATATTACTCTGATGAGCATCCCGCACTTGACCTTCTGAATCTTCATAATGACCGATCAAATTATGGAGAATTTTTTCGTAATTTGGTCAGCACACCCTCAAAAAAAGATGAGGAAATAGCAAAAAAGATTTATAAGGATACCTATCCTAAGACGAGCTATAAGAAACTGAAGTCCACTTTTTCTTCCCGGGCACTTAATACGATCACCTTTCTTGATATTGAGTCGTCTAAACTTTCCGGTCTTATGAAAGCAATTTATAGATCTTATAAGAATCTTTTCTTTATCTCAACTCTTCTTCGTCTGGGAAGCAGAGGTGCTGCGATTTCGCTTGCAAGAAAAACATTAGTATTATCAGAAAGATATGAATTGCATCATGTTTCAGTCGAACTTCTGGAACAGCTCAGAACTCATGCAATGCTTAACGGGCAGAAAACCGATTTTAAAAAATATGCAAAGGGTCTTGAATACGCAATGGGTGCATTAGAAAGCGAAAGCAAAGTGCGGACATTAGTACAGGAAATGGAAATTCATTCGGCGAAGTCAACATATATTGACGAAAAACTTGCTACAAAGGCTTATGCAGTGCTCGAAATAATAAAAGCTGAATTGAATAAACACGATACCTATTTAAACCGGCTTTCTTTATTTCGCTTGCAGAATATGTATTCTCAGTATGCAGGATCTCCCTCTGAATCAATTAAGGCATGTAATGCTGCGCTTGCTTACTTACTGATAAAGCCGCACATGACTCCGGATTCGCGTACCGGTGAATTCCTACTTTATAAGTTGGAAAATTACATGCTGCTCCAAGACGATGATCATGCAACAGAGCAAATCCTTGAATGTGCAGCATATATTTCCGAAGGAACAAATTTATGGTTTAATTTCCGGGAATTTCATTTTCTTCTGCTGATGCATACGGAAAACTTTCAGGATGCAGATAGGATCTATTTCCAAGTTACAAATCATGATAGATTCGCAGCGCAATCAGATCATATTCGGGAACGATGGGATATTTCCAAACTTTATCTCGATTATTTCCGTAGTAGTGAGAAACGTATGGCTGCCATAGGCGCGCTGAAACGATCGTATCTTCTCCGTCAGAGTAGATACGCAGAGAGGGTAAAAATTTTTCCAACATACACGAAAGATAAACGGGGAATGAACGTTGCAATGCTTATGCTGAACATACTTCTTCTATTGGAAAGTAATAAAAATGATTTAGTACTGGCACAGGCTGAGGCTTTAAAAACCTACAGGTTCACACATCTTAAACCTACAAATTCTCATCAAAGCGCAATTCTCTTCCGGCTGGTCAAACTTATGGTTAAGTATGAATTCCAATATGATATAATCATAAAAAAAGCGAAATCACTTGAAGAGCAATTGCGCAACACGAAGCCAAGCATCGGAGAGTTAAAGGAAGCCGTGCTGATCATGCCTCC
>JANYLL010000082.1 GCA_025357895.1 Ignavibacteriota bacterium | reverse complement strand
GCCCTGATTTTTTTAGCTTCTTTGATCCTTTCGAGCTGCAATAAAAAAAATGAAGAACCGAAACTTCCGGCTCCCGACACATCAAATACTCAAGGAATTGAAATGAGGCATAGACTCGATCAACTGGATAAGAATACAATGAAAACGCATAGAGGTACACTTGAATCTCTCGTTAGTCTTACAAGCGGTGGGCCGATCCCACCGAATTTGATCCCTGCAAAAGAGATTAAACTCCTTCAGGAAACTGATAGTACGGCTTCATATTCACTTACCGGCAATAGCGGAGTAAAAGGAAAAGTCGAGTTAAAGAGAAGAATAACCGGTCACGACACCATTTGGATGGCAACACGCATCGAAGAAATCCGGTAAGGGGATATACTCCGTGTTGCTATGTTATTTTCGCTTCAGCTTTGCAACGCATTCAATATGCCAGGTCTGCGGAAACATATCAACAGGCTGCAGGGCTTCGACAGAATATTTTTCCGACATCATCTCGATGTCTCGTGCTTGAGTTGCAGGATTGCAGCTGATATAGGATATTCGTTCAGGTGCTAATTCCAAAATCTCGCGCACAACATCAGCATGCATTCCGCTTCGCGGCGGATCAATAATGAGGACATCGGGTTTGCCATATTGCGACAAGAGATCAGGTGAAAGCAATGCCTTTCGCAGATCGCTGGAAATAAATTCAACATTTCCGATAGTATTACGCTCAGCATTAGCATGAGCATCGGCAATCGATGATTCGGCAAGTTCAATGCCAAGCACTGATTTTACATGGGGAGCAGCAAAGAGCGTGATCGTCCCTGCTCCGCAGTAAAGATCCCAAAGAATATCGTCTTTTTTCAGATCGGCAAAATCACAAGCGACCTGATACAGTCTTTGTGCTTGTACCGTATTTGTTTGAAAAAAAGAATTAGCTGATATCTGGTATGTTGCATTCCCGATCTTATCGGAGATCATGCCCGTACCGAAAATCACAAATTCTTTTTCGCCAACGGCGATCTGGGCACGCTTCGAATTAATATTGTTGATGAGCGTTGTCACTTCAGGGATTTCTTTTCTTAGAAGCCCGGCATACGACTGCATTATTTGTTCGTCGTAATGCGAAGTGACGAAATTTATCATAACCTCGCCGGTGGAAAAACTATTGCGAACGACGAGAAATCTGAGCAATCCGTCAGGCTGTTTATCGGGATCGAAAACGCGAAGTTTGTGCTCATCCCTAAAAAGTCTCGTGAATTCGAGAATGCGATTTCCCAGAGGATCAGAGATATGGCAGAATTCTGTATCGATCACGCGGTCATATCGTCCGCGAACATGAAGCCCGACTGCTAACCGGTTCGCGACATCACCGCTTGCGATCTCTTCAGGCAGCAGCCATCGCTCTTCTGAAAAGGAGAATTCCATTTTGTTGCGGTAATGATACTCACGATCCGGAGCACCGATCGTATCAAGAACAGGAGGATTTTCTAATTTTCCTATGCGTTCGAAAATTTCATGCACCTGCTGTTTTTTCCAGTACAGTTGTGCATCGTATTTCATGTGGAGCAGTGAACAGCCGCCACAAATGCCGAAATCCCTACAGATCGCTTCACGTCTATCCCTGGATGGCTGGAGAACTTCTATAAGTTTTGCATCTGCGAAGTTTCCTTTAGCTTTGATTATCTCCGCAGTGATCTTTTCGTTTGCTAACGCACCTTCGATGAAAATGACATAACCATCCTCGCGTCGGGCTACAGCCTTACCTTCGAAAGCAAAAGTCTCGGTCAGAAGTTCAAGACGTGAGCCTCGTTCCGGCTTCGGTTGGCGGATTTGCCTCTGTTCTGTATTTTCGGTTGTAACTTCCATCGAATTGAATTGACATAAAAAGAGTTTACAGTGAACACTTTACAGGATTCAACTACATACTCTTAACTGTTTACTGTGAAATTTTCAATGTTGCACTACGAAATGAATAGATACAAGCGTTCCATAATTTTTGCATTTGTTCTTCTCTGCCTGGCCGGGACGACATATGCTCAGCAGAATATTGCCCGCGATACATCACACTTTAATGATGAAGAACTTTATGGCGATGCGTTGGCTGCCTCTCCAGGTTATTCCTGGATCGGCGGAGGTATAATCCTGGGACTTCATCTGCCTTCACTTACAGATTTTAATCTAAACATCGCACAGCCATTTATTAAGCAGAACCTTAAGGAACAGGTTTTCATGATCGGCGGTCAAGGCTTTCTTCCGTTTCCTTACGTCAAGAACTTTCGTATCGGCGGAATCGGCATGAGCGGCAATAGCAATATCTGCTGTGTACCTGGTACAACAACTCTGGGACAGCCGGTTATGCGTTCGCTTACCTATCATGTCGGCTATGGAGCACTAACAGTCGATTATTCGTTTGTCAATGCCAATCGATTTCATGTCCTCGGAGGTGTGGAATTAGGGCTGGGTGCGCTCAATATTATTGCTCAGCAGGCCGCGGATCGAAATACTTTTGATATTCGCTCGGAGTTTGATTCTTCTTCAACGAACATCACGCAGAACATCACGCATACCTACCATGCCGGTTTTTTTATTGTTAAACCACAGGTGGAATTCGAATATGCACCGCTTCGGTGGTTAATGCTAAGGCTTGCAGCAGGGTATCAGATCACTGCCATGGGCACGTGGACGGTTGATGATGCTGTTTCGTTTAAGGATGCTGCCTCATTGACGAAAGTTAATGGCAATGGAGCAGTTTTCCATCTTGGAGTATTTTTAGGTTTCTTTTAAAAATAATTAAAACTATGTCAGAATATAAAAAAGAAAAACAACTTTACGAAGGCAAAGCAAAAAAAGTATGGTCAGTTGCAGGTAATCCTGATCTCGTGATCCAGGAATTCAAGAACGATGCAACGGCTTTCAATGGCGAGAAGAAAGGCTCATGGGAAGCAAAAGGCACCACTAATAACACTGTAGCCTCTTCGCTTTTCCGTTACCTTGAATCTAAAGGTATCAGAACGCATTTCGTCGATCAGCTATCCCCAAATGAAATGCTGATCAAAAAACTTGATATTGTTCCGCTTGAAGTCATTGTCCGTAATCGTGCAGCCGGATCGTTCGTTAAACGGTATGATGCAAAAGAAGGAGTGATCTTTAAAGAACCGACTTTTGAATTTTCTTATAAGCGTGATGACCTCGGCGATCCTCTCATTAATGATAGCCATGCTATCGCAATGGAACTTGCAACGCAGGATGAGATCGTCCATATCCGCGCTGTTGCATTGCAGGTCAATGACTTACTGAAAGAATTTTTCGCAGAACGGGGCATTACACTTGTCGATTTCAAATTAGAGTTCGGCAAGCATAAAGGTGAGATATTACTCGGCGATGAAATATCCCCTGATACATGCCGCTTCTGGGATGCTAAAACCGGCGAGAAATTGGATAAGGACAGATTCCGTTTTGATCTTGGCGGAGTAGAAGAAGCCTATGCAACAATGTTGGAAAAAGTAACTGCATAATAACAGAAAAAAAACTCTTGCTCACACGATACGGAACAGACGTCCTTATTGGCATTGCCATTACAGTAATTGTTCTTATTGCACTTGCACTATGGACTGATGAAATATGGGCGCGTATCGTGTTTTTGGTGATTGCCGGATTTCTGACCGTATTCTCGCTCAATTTTTTTCGGGATCCCGATCGTGTCCCTGCGACAGGCGGCAAATCTCTCGATGATCTTATTATTTCCCCCGCAGACGGGAAAATAGTACTGATCAAAGAAGTAGATGAACCGGAATATCTGAGATCACGCGCTCAGCTTATTTCGATCTTCATGTCGCCTCTCGATGTGCATGTCAATCGGGCGCCTGTAACAGGAACGGTTGAGCATCTTCGTTACGTCAAAGGAAAATTTCTCGTTGCCAGTACGCCGGAATCCGTTAATGAAAACGAACGGATGGTTATCGGAGTGAAATCCAATTACAAAAGGGTTCTCTTCAATCAGGTAACAGGTTATGTGGCAAGGCGTATCGTGTGTGAATTGAAAATCGGCGATTCACTGAAAACCGGTCAGAGATTCGGCATGATAAAATTCGGTTCACGAGTAGATATTTATCTGCCGTTAGATGCAAAGCTACTCGTCAAGGAAGGCGATAGGGCCATAGCCGGAGAATCAATTTTAGCGGAGTGGAAAAATACTCAATGATAAAAGTTACCCGGTCGGTCATTCCCTCACTTTTTACAGTTATGAATCTCTTCAGCGGATTCATTGCGATCAAAACAGCATTCATCGACGGCGATTTTGAGAAAGCGGGATGGTTCATTGTTCT
>JANYLL010000076.1 GCA_025357895.1 Ignavibacteriota bacterium | reverse complement strand
AAACAAGGAACTGGCATACCAGAACGCCGAGAAAGAAAAACGCGCAGCAGAAAAAGAAAAACGAGCCGCTGAGCTTATCATTGCTAATGAAGAACTGGCTTTTCAAAATGATGAAAAGGAAAAGCGCGCTGCAGAGCTTATCATAGCGAATAAAGAACTCCTGGCATTTACGTATGTATCCAGCCACGATCTGCAGGAGCCGCTTCGCAAAATACAAACTTTTGCAGATCGCATCTCAGCAAAAGAAAGCCAGAACCTTACTGATAGAGGAAAGGAATATTTTCACAGAATACAAGAATCTGCTAAACGCATGCAAACCCTTATCGAGGATCTGCTTGCTTTTTCACGTGTCAATACTGCGGAAAGAATATTTGTCAATACTGACTTGGGTCCTATTATTGATGAAGTAAAAACTGAACTGAAAGATACCATTGAGGAAAAACATGCCGTCATTGAAGGCGTTGAACTTTGCCCCGCAAATGTCATCCGCTTTCAATTCCGCCAGCTATTATATAATCTTATTGCTAATGCACTTAAATTTTCAGACCCTCATATCCCACCGCGCATCACCATCACGAGTAAAGACGTAAGGGGCAGTAGTTTAAGAATCGACAAGCTTTCATCCGAAAAAGAATATTGCCATATCACCGTTACAGATAACGGAATCGGATTCGAACCCGAATTTAATGACCGCATTTTTGAAGTATTTCAAAAACTTCACGATAAAGAAGAATATGCTGGTACAGGTATCGGTTTAGCAATAGTTAAAAAGATCGTAGAAAATCACAACGGCATCATAACCGCTACCGGAGAACTTGGTAAAGGAGCGAAGTTTGATATCTATATTCCTGCCTGATCCCTCCCTGTAACCTACGGTGGGCGATTGACTTCCGAATATAAAGCATAGAACATTTGGTTGTATTGTTTTACGACGTTTCTGCGTTTGGACTCCCGAACTCTTATCATATGCCCGTATATTGGCATAGTTCTGTTATAATTGACCCAAAAGTCAAAAAAATTGTCTTTTTGTACTCATCTTAAATATTTTTCCAAACGATACGGCTCGATAAGGCAACTAATCGCAGGTACAAGTCGGTTACATGCATTACATACCCATAAAATACTATGAAGCTCTACATAAAGTATATGGTGAGCATACGATGTAAGGTGATAGTTAAAGACGAGTTAGAAAAACTCGGTATTCACTATACACTCATGGATCTTGGCGAAGTAGAGATTAAAGAAAATATTTCCTCTGATCAACGCAATCAACTTGCTATTGCCTTAAAGAAAACAGGTCTTGAGCTGATGGAGGATAAAAAAGCTATTCTCATAGAAAGAATTAAAGCTGTTGTCGTTGAAATGATCCACTATTCCGATGAGGCGCTTAAAGTAAATTTCTCCGATTTTATAAGTGAAAAGTTAGAGCACGATTATACCTATCTTGCCAATCTCTTTTCCGAAGTGGAGGGTACGACGATCGAACACTTTATTATCAAACATAAGATAGAACGCGTAAAGGAACTGCTTTTGTATGATGAACTTACCTTGACCGAAATTTCTTATAGGCTCCACTATTCCAGCGTGGCGCACTTATCAAATCAATTTAAAAAAATTACCGGTCTGACCCCTACATTCTTCAAACATCTGAGAGAGAAACGTCGCGGCGGTCTTGAAAATATTTAAAAGAGAGTTCTAAATCAGACGAACTTCCGTCAGTCCCCGAAGAACCTACTCCACCTTCCTTCTATCTCAGCATCACAAAATTTTCTCTGTTCAATTTAGAAGTATGATATTGCCAATTCGTAGACAAAACATCTGATAACACCTTTTGTAAGAGTTTGTAATCTCTCGGCTTCCTGATATAGATGTTGGCTCCGGCAAGAAATGTGCTGTCAATATCCTTTTCCGCTGAAGATGTCGAATAGACCGCAATGACGGTTTCGTTGAATTTTTTTTGAGTTCTAATTTCGGTCAGACACTCTAATCCATTTTTTCTGGGCATGTTCAGATCCAGGAAGATCATATCGGGTACATTTCCATTGTACGTAGAAAGATGAGCCATTAATTTTTCCCCATCCTCAAAGTTATGCAAGGAAACATCTACACGGACACTTTCAATTGCTTCCCGGAGCATTTCACGGTCATCGTCGTCATCATCAGCAAGAAGAACTTGTAGGCTCCTATATTCTGAGAGTTTTTTCAAAATGTGTTGAGATTTTTATTTTTT
>JANYLL010000064.1 GCA_025357895.1 Ignavibacteriota bacterium | reverse complement strand
CGATCCTTAAAGATTCTCAAATTACCTCTTCTTCGGATAAATTGTCATCTTCTTTTGTACAGATTGACCTGATTTCGGATCTCTGAAAACAAGATTTATAACCTTACCGTCTTTAGGAGGGTTGGCCGGCGGCTTGAGCATCCGCAAAGTAAATTTAATACGCTCCCCTTTCGAGGCCTTTGTATCAAATATGCTGCCATCAGATGTAACTTCAAGGTCACCCGGTAGCTCGGATTGATAAAGGTCTCCTGCATCTTTGAGACCTACGCCTGCTTTCATGTTTATGATAACAGGATCGCCGATTGTCCACCTTGACGGTACAAGTACGAGCAAAGGCGGCGGCAGAATGGTAAAATCATCGGAGCGAAGTTCTTTATATTCTTTTGAGAATTCCGATCTGAAAAGAATCTTGACTGTCATCTTTTTATTTTCATCTTCCAGATACTTCGGGGTATATTCCGCTGTAGGTTCGTTTTTGCTGACTACCTCTTTACCATCGACAACTATTTTAATTTGATAATGGCCATTGAGATCGGCGTATTTTCCATTAATCTTAAAGGGGAATTTTGTATATGGCTGAGGCTTATCCTCATCCTCACTTATTGGAGTATATATGCCAGAATCACCGGCTGCTGGTTGCAAGGCTTTAACCGTCACGCTGAATTGCTGGGTAGCAATATCTTTCGGCCCGCCACCTCGTTTTGCATCGGCTTTAAATTTAACGGTATAGTTTTGCCCTATCTCATTAGGTTTTGGTGAATACGTCCAAACCCAGTTGGTATCAACTTTCTTGAATTCTCCGGGACCATCTCCGATCTTTGTTATCTCTGTCTTGCTCGAAAGCGCACCTTCGATCTTTATAGGGTTCGGAAGGTCCATTCCGGGGAATGCAGAGAAGTCATTCTCCTGAGGATAAAGCGCGATCTGGTCAAATTTATTTTCAGCACGTTTGACGTTGACGATGAAGTCATTCTCACCTAAGTTCGATGAGAAATTCTGATACTGATCACCGAGAAGAGAATCGATGAACCCTTTGAGGGCAACATTCTCAGTGATACCATCTTTGACTTCTTTCAATTCTCCTACAGTCAGGCGAACAGCACCGATTTTCACGGTATCATCTGCCTTAGCATTTTGGGCAACGCCAACAACCTGATTAGTCTTAGCTTTGAAGGCAAGCTTATACTCTCCTTCTCCAAATGACGGTTTGAATTTATACTTAAATATATAATCCTGCCCGGTGCGCACTCTCGGAAAGGCAACGGTATCTGCGGCCATATTGATGGTCTGCATGGGTGAATTGTTGCGGAGAATCGTAAGCGCAAGAGAATCGACATTATCTTTGGTAGGATCGGATACACGAACTTTGACAGAGAATTCACGCTCCGGCTCTTTGGGATCACCAAGAGTCATGGATTGATCGGAGGTGCTCGAGAGACTTGTCTGCGATCCGCGCAAAGCGCTAATGATCGCCTCAGCGATCAATTGAATACGCTTGGATTTCTGCTCCAATGCAAGTTTTTCACGTTTTAATTCTTCCTCGGCATCGTCTCTTTCAACGATGATGATGAGCAGTTCGAGAAGAACTGCAAGGTAGAGAATGAAATATACTTTTCCAGCTCCGCCGCCTTTAGACATATTGTTCGCCTGTTAAAAGATGTACTTCGATAAACAATAGGGCAAGACACATTTGCCGTTTCGTTTTCTTTTTTCCCAGAGGCAAGAGCCTCTCGGTGTTTGACACACAATCTTATTCAACTCGTAACTCTATTTGCCTTCAACTCTCATGAGGCGCTCGATCATTTTTGCGATCTGGTCGAGTTCGATATTTACGAAATCACCGATACAAAGATACTTAAAATTCGTCATCTCGTAAGTATGAGGGATAATTGCAATCGTTATTGCGCTCCCATTGATCTGTGCGACGGTTAGACTGACTCCGTTAATTGCAATCGATCCCTGCGGAACAACATATCGCATAAACTGCACAGGAAGTTCGAAATCATAGGTCCAACTTCCGCCAATATCCTGTATCCCTTTAGTGAGAGCAACGCCATCAATATGACCTTGCACTAAATGACCTCCTAGCCGAGTGGATAGTGTTGCCGCTCGCTCAAGATTCACTTTGTCCCCTATCTTCAATGAACTCAGAGACGTCTTTTTCAACGTTTCCGGTACCGAAATGACCTCAAAAAACGACGCTTCTTTAGTGATTACCGTTTGGCAAACACCGTTAACTGAGATAGAATCATCGACTTTAAGGTCAGAAAGGACTTTATCTGCACTAAATTGTAGACGCAGTCCATTCCCCTCCTTTTTAGATGCAATGAGTGTGCCGAGTTCCTCAATTATGCCCGTAAACACGAAAGAAAATTAATTATTTTTAATTTTTACCTGTTGAATTCTCGTTGATCGACTTCATGATCATATCCGCTACTTCAAGAGCGGCCAATCCGTCTTCACCGGAAACGATCGGTTTTCTATCGCTCATAATTGCCTCCCGAAAAAGCTCAAGTTCATATTTTAAGGGATTCAACTCCGCCACATCCGGTTTCTCGTAAATTATATTCAGTTTTTTTTCAGCTCGTTCGATCTCTCCGAGATTGAATACGAGCGATTTGCTTTCTTTGGATTCACTTGCTCCGACAAGATGAAACACTTCCGCGCTTTTCGACGCAAAGTCGATTGAGAGATAAGCATCGCGTTCAAAAATACGAAGCTTTCGCATCGGGTTCTGTGAAATTCTGCTCGCCGTTACATTTGCGACAGCTCCATTTTGGAATTTAATACGCGCATTTGCAATGTCGATCTCATCGGAAACAACCGATACGCCGCTTGCATCAACACTCATCACTTCCGATTTTGCAAGCGAGAGAATAATGTCAATGTCATGGATCATCAGATCGAGCACAACGGCAACATCTGTTCCGCGAGGTTTGAATTGTGCCAGCCTATGCGATTCAAAAAACATGGGCTTATTAATAAATTTCTCAATTGCAAGAAGTGCGGGGTTGAAACGCTCTACATGCCCAACCTGAATTTTTATATTATGTTTTTTCGCTAATCGTATTAATTCTTGTGCTTCAGCGAT
>JANYLL010000040.1 GCA_025357895.1 Ignavibacteriota bacterium | reverse complement strand
ACAAGCGTTAAGCTGTCATTCCGAACGGAGAATTTTTGCACAACGTGCAAAAAAACGATGTAAGGAATTCGCTTCGCGAATTTCGGCTCCTTCGGAATGACATAAAAATTCATAGTTCAGATTTCATATTTTTAATGAGAGTTACCACACGTACCATAGCCGATAAAAAAGAGCAAGGTGAGAAGATCACCATGCTGACAGCGTATGATTATACATTCGCCAGACTGCTTGATCAGGCGGAAATAGATATGCTGCTTGTTGGTGATTCACTTTCAAATGTGATCCAGGGTAATGATACCACACTCCCTGTTACTCTTGATGAAATGATCTATCATACGAAGGCTGTCGTCAAAGGCGCGAAAAATTATTCGATGGTTGTCTGCGATCTTCCCTTCATGTCTTATCAAACAAGTGATAAAGATGGTTTCCGAAATGCCGGACGCGTGATGAAAGAAACAGGCGCAGGAGCCGTGAAGCTCGAAGGCGGCGAGCGGGTTTGTGCAACGGTGAAGCTTATGACCGATAACGGCATTCCTGTCTGTGGACATCTTGGGCTTACTCCGCAATCAATTAATCAATTCGGTACATACCGCACACGCGGCACCACTCCTGAAGAGGCCGATAAGATCAAACAAGATGCACTTGCACTACAAGATGCCGGAGTATTTGCAGTAGTATTGGAAAAAATTCCGGCAGCACTTGCCGCCGAAGTTACGAAGATGTTAAAAATTGCTACCATCGGAATCGGAGCAGGTAATGGGTGTGACGGGCAAGTACTCGTCCTCCATGATATGCTCGGGCTTAATGAAGAATTTCATCCTCGATTTGTCAGAACATATTTAGATCTTGCCGAAGAAGTCCGCGGCGCATTCAAAAAGTACGGGAAAGATGTAAAGAGCGGAGATTTTCCGAAGAAAAAAGAGTCCTACTAAGAAAGCGAATAACCTCCGGTAAAAGTAGGGCACGGATTCTTGCCCTGTAACCATTTGGCTTCTCAGTTGTCTTTTGGTATAGAAGACTCTATTCTTTTATTCGCCATGAGACACATTTTTACAGTTGACGTAGAAGATTGGTATCACGGTTTTCCTACGGAATACTCCGTATCAAGACCATACGTTAGAAGGTTGGAATCAGGGATGAGATTCCTTCTGGATTCTCTTGATGAAGCAGGAGTACAAGCTACCTTTTTCTGGCTTGCCTCAGAAGCCTCTTTATATCCTCAATTGCTCAGAGAAAGTCTGGAGAGGGGTCATGAAATTGGATCTCACGGACTCGATCATTCACCGATTTTTAAAATGACTCCTGCCGAGTTCTCCGCAGATACCGATCAAGCGTTATCTATTATTTCGGGTATTACAGGAAACGCGGTCCGCTGCTATCGTGCACCTTACTTTTCAATAAACAACAACACTTTTTGGGCGTTGGAAATATTGGCTTCATTCGGAATCACCCATGACTCAAGTATTTTGCCGATGCATCATTGGAGAACAGGAATGCCGGGAGTTCGCGATCATATCCAACTTATTTCAACTCCAAGCGGTCCAATCATCGAAGTGCCGGTCACAACACGATCGTTTTTCGGTATCCGGATTCCGGTATCCGGAGGAGGATATTTTCGTGCATACCCTTACAAATTTAGCAGCGCAAATATAAAGCTCCGCACCACTATTAAAAGACCTGCCGTCTTTTATATCCATCCCTGGGAGCTTGATCCTGAACATCCGAATGTGAATCAACATGCTGTTATCGACCGAATGCATTATCTAGGTCTCGGAAAAGCGCAGAACAAACTCAAACGTCTTCTGCGCGATCATTCATTTGGACCATTAATAAATATAGCCAATGAATCATTGAGTGGACCCGATCGCGAAAGCCGCGTATTCAATGAATTTGAAACACTTCCTCAATACATCTAAGAGCCATGAATAATATTGCCATTTCCTTCATTGCCTGCTTAATTTTTGCACCGTTGATCGGTATGTTTGCCAATAATTTCTCAATCGTTTCCGGAAATGTAACCACGCGATGGTCTTCAACACCGAAACCATTGCTCGGTGGCATCAGCATATTTATGGCAATACTTGTAGCACTCATTTATGGAGGTATTCCCTTTGCAGATCATCCGGTCTTATCGTGTGCGGCATTATTTACGATGATCGGAATATACGATGATATCGTTTCGCTGACTCCGGGAAAAAAACTATCGCTTCAGATCTGCGGTGCCTTCATTTCTGCAAAATGGTTTTTACTTCTTCCGTTCTCGCCCTGGTTTGTTCTTGTTGTTCTATGGATCGTTTTTTTTACGAATGCATTTAATATTATCGACGGAATGGATGGCATGGCGCTGACTTTTGCAACACTTATCCTTACGTGGATCGCAGTACTTGGAAATCCTCATGCTTTTTCCTATTCGATCCTGGGCGGATGCATCGGTTTTTTACCATATAATATTCGCAAAGCCTCACTTTATCTGGGAGATTCCGGCAGTCACTTTCTCGGCTCAGCGATTGCGATCCTTGTTCTGCCTTCGGATATTATCGGGTTGGGAATTCCCTCATATCATTTAACCGATTGTCTCCCGTTGCTCTATCCTGTGAGCGATCTTCTGTTTGTCTCGATCACGCGCACCCTCCGCCGCAAGTCTATCTTCACCGCAGGTACCGATCATATTGCACATCGGCTTGCCCGGATAACAGGTGAGAAAAAAACACTTATAATTCTCAGCGGCATTACGCTTTTCTGTATTGCAATTTCGCTCCTTTGCCACGATCATCCGGAACGGAATAATTCTTACATAGTCATTCCCATAACTAGCCTCGCCCTCGCATCGCTTATTTGGCTTCACAGAAAAACGCGTAATTATTTTATTCAGAAAAATTGATCCGGTACTAGCTTTTACGTATATACTATTTTGAATAGGCCCACTCGCCCGGAATCGCGATAAATCCTGTGCACTAAAAATCCACCGAAACCTTTTGTAATCAAACCGTCTTTCAATAAACCTGGCATACATGTCAGGTGTGCTTTCTTCGCAGACCGAAAACCATTTCTATCCCTTAGTTCAGTTCGGCATCTGCTTGTAACCGGAAATGCAAAAATAATACTACAAGGTAAATGAAAGCAATAATCATGGCCGGAGGATTTGGAACGAGGCTGCGTCCGCTGACGATAAACCTCCCAAAGCCAATGGTGCCGCTAATGAACAAGCCGATGATGGAGCATATCGTGAATTTGCTTAAAGAGCACGATATGTTTGATCAAACCTCTCTTCTTTTCTTTCAGCCCGATGCGATAACTTCGTACTTCGGAGATGGCAGCGCCTTCGGAGTCCGCATGCAATATACTCGCGCAGAAGCAGATTATGGCACGGCAGGCAGCGTACGTAATGCGACTGAACAGCATGGCATAAAAGAGCGAATCCTTATTATCAGCGGCGATGTCCTTACTGATTTTGATCTTAGCCAGGCACTTGCCTTTCATGAACAAAAGAAAGCAAAGGCAACAATTATACTGACGCGAGTAAAAAATCCACTGCAATTTGGCGTTGTCATTACCGAAGAAGATGGACGCATTGCACGTTTTCTGGAAAAACCATCCTGGGGTGAAGTTTTCAGTGATACGATCAATACCGGAATTTATATTCTTGAACCCGAAGCATTCGAACGTATTCCCTACAGACGCGAATTCGATTTTAGTAAAGATCTTTTTCCATTACTTCTCGAAGAAAACGCGGGACTTTATGGCTACATCGCTTCAGGGTACTGGCGTGATATCGGAAACCTGATTGAATATCATGAAGCACATTTAGATGCTTTAGGAGGCAGAGTTCGGATACAAGCATCGGGATCACGACGCGAGAATGCAATGGTCGAAGAAGGCGCAGAACTTGATGGCGTTGAGTTTTACGGACAAAATGTTATCGGCAAAAATGTTAAAATAGCACATGGTACAAAAGTTATCAATAGTGTGATAGGCGATTCAAGCGTTATCTCAGGCGGTGCTATGATCGAAGAAGCGGTTCTCTGGGATAATATCAACGTTGGCGAACTTGCACATATCAATCATGCTGTTATCTGCTCACATTGCTCGATCGGATCTGAAGCAAAAATTCATCACCATGTATTTATGGGTGAACGCTGTCAGGTTGGCGAGAAAGCCGAGATCATGGCGAACGTCAAGCTGTGGCCTCAGAAACAGATCGATAGCGGCTCGATACTTCATACAAGTCTTGTACTGGAAGATCGTTGGTCTAAAGAGCTTTTTACGAATTCCCGTATTTCCGGCGCATCGAATATCGAGATAACTCCGGAATTCACGGCGAAGGTCGGTGCTGCGCTCGGAGCGCTGGTGGGCATGGGGCAATATGTCGTTATCTCCCGCGATAGCGATCCGGGTTCGCGCGTGATTTCCCGCGCACTTACAAGCGGATTGATGAGCGCCGGAATCAATGTCCGTGATCTGGAGCAATCTCCAATTCCTCTTACCCGCCATGATCTTTTAAATGGCAGACAGGCTGCAGGAGTTCATATTCGCAAAAACCCGTATGAGAAGCGCCGCTCTGACCTGATATTTTTTGATTCCGATGGAAAAGATCTTACCACGACAAAAGGCAAAACCATCGAGCGATATTTTTTCGGTGAAGATTTTCCCCGGGCACCGTATGATAAAGTTGGGACAATAGAATTTCCCGTCCGCACCGGCGAAGCATACCGAAAGAATTTTTTAAAGTCGATCGATACCGAAGTTCTTAGTAAAGCTAAGCTCCGCATCGTCATTGATTATGCATTCGGCATTACGTCAACGATCTTCCCTAATATTTTAGGGACATTAGGAGTAGAAGTTGTTTCGTTGAACGGTTACCTCGAACCGACAAAGCTCACACGGGCAAAAGAAGAGTTTAAACGCTCAACCGAACAACTTAAAAATATCGTAACTTCACTCAGTTATGATGTAGGCTTTATTTTAGATGCAGGCGGCGAACGTATTTCCGTCGTAGATGAGAACGGCGAATTCCATCATAATCAAAACCTGTTAACGCTCGTTACGAAATTCTTTCTTGAATCCCGTAAACTCGAAGGTCAACAGGTGAAAAAGATCGCTATACCAATATCCGCTTCGAGCGAGGTAGAAGTCGTTGCTATATCATATGGCGTTGAAGTAGTCTATACAAAAAATTCTCATGCTGCGATGATGGTATCATCGAATAAAGCTAATGTTGGATTTGTCGGTGGTACTCGCGGCGGTTTTATTTTCCCTGATTACTTTTTTGCTGTGGATGGAATGTATGCAGCTACCAAACTTCTTGAGATGATGGCACGTACACAGATCAAGATCGGTGATATTGCTAAAGATCTTCCCCGCCGTGTGCAGGCGCACAGGCAGGCTTTCTGCCCTCAAGACCATCTCGGAACGGTCATGCGCCGGGCAATGGAGCATACAAAATCCATGGATCGGATTCTTGTCGATGGAATTCGGTTTTCTCCGATCTCCGGAAATTCGGCATGGGTTCTTATCATCCCTGAAAAAGAAAGACCTTACTGCGAAATTCTCACCGATGCTGATTCGAAAGAAACTGCTGAAGTTCTCGCTGAAGAATACTCGGCGCAAGTGTATGAGTGGCGAAAGAACGTCTGAAATATTGTAACTCCTCTCCCCATTCATCTCACCTTGGCGAGTCGCCGCGGCGACCTTTCCGCCTGAAGCCTCCGTAACCCCATTATAAATCAATATCATAACATTACGCGCGCGCGATTTCCTGCTT
>JANYLL010000011.1 GCA_025357895.1 Ignavibacteriota bacterium | reverse complement strand
GTCAGAGCCGCCTCTTCTATTTTCGGAACTGCAAAAGTATTCAAGAGATCTTCGAAAAAGAACGAAAAGAATACCCAGGCGGCTATACCGATAAAAAGGAGAAATCCGACGAGGATATAAGCAACAGCATGAAGCTTTGATGATGGTTTCCGCACTATGCAACAAAATAAATGGTCTAATGAGGAGAGTTAGAGCGATCAGGGAATAATCACTCTATACTACAAGATTATATACGAAATGGTTTTATCAGCTTATCAGATAAAAACCTGTTGGTTAAGGAAAACCAAAATCTTAACAATAATGTAGATATTGTATATGGACGGTATTTAACTTTTAAAGAGCTTGAACTTTCATGAAAACATTCATCTTTATCATTGCTTTTGCTATTTCGACTTCAGCTTCTGCCCAAACTTCCGATACTCTGCCTGATAATAAGAACGCTGCAAAACATCTCTACCATATAAATCCCTGGATCACCGGAAGTGTGATCGCCGGTGGTGGTGTTGCTGATATTTTAGCATTATCTGTGGTTCGAAATAAATCTCTTATATCTGATGCTGAGTTTACTACACTTAATAGAAATGATATTAACCGTTTCGATCGCTGGGCAATAGATCTCAATACTGCCGGATATGCAGGTGTTGAAAAGTACGCTACGATCGTTAATACTGCCGGCGTACTTTTACCACTTGCGATGTTTTTTGATAGTCGCATCGGGAAAGATTGGGGCACGATACTTGCAATGTATCTGGAAGTTCATTCAATTTCACTGGCAACATATCTTGCTTCTCCGCTCGGACCTTTATTTCAAAATAAATTTCGACCTATCGTCTATTATGATAATCTCACTCGCGCCGAACGCAACAATGGGACTAATCGCAATTCTTTTTATAGTGGACATACGGCTTCAGTAGCAACGGCATCGTTCTTTTTTGCAAAAGTGTATTCTGACTATCATCCGGAAATGGGTGCAGATAAATACTGGCTTTTTGCTGCTGCACTCGTACCACCACTAACCTTAGGATATATAAGGATCAAGGGTCTTAACCATTTTCCTTCAGATGTTTTATCAGGACTTGGCATCGGAGCGCTCTGCGGTATTCTCGTTCCTGAATTACATCGGTTCAAAGATAAAACATACTCGTTCGGAGTTTATTCAAATCCCCAAGCAACAGGTCTATATATGAGCATGAATATTCAATAAAAAGATCAGCTCTGCAAGGAACGATATAGCTATGATTTGCGTGTTACAACAATCATTTTATTCTGATCCTCTATGGGAGAAACGCTGCGAAAATGGATAAAGCAATCCGCACCTCTGGATGCCGGGCTGGATGCTATGCTCAATCTTTTTGTGAGCGCAAAAATAATTGAAAGTGATTTTGAAGTTTTACTAAAACCATTCGGTATTACCAGACGGCAATATAATGTGCTTCGTATTTTAAAAGGTGTTTATCCGGGAGGTCATCCGCGCGATGAGATCGCTTCAAGAGTGCTTGAACAATCTCCCGATATTACCAGAATTCTCGACCGCCTTGAAAATCAGAAGTTGATCACCCGTGTTCAGGGAGAAAACGATAAACGCGAATCACTTACAAAGATCACTCAAAAAGGAATTGCTCTCGTTGATAAAGCCGCCCATGTCGTTATTGAATTCTCAAATAACATTCAAAAAAAACTGACGCATGAAGGATGCAAAAAACTCTCCGAGCTTTGTGAGAAATTATATGAAGAGAAAGTAGGGAGTTGATTTTTTAAAGAGACGGTATTGCCATGGCATTGCTTGTCCTGCCGACTAATGATAGAGCAAAAATTTCCGCACTTCTTCTATATCCGAATTCAGATACGAAACTCGCATTACATAAGACCCTGCCGGAAGGCTATGCGCATCTATGGAAGCGATTGTGTTTTCTATCCGATAATCGGGATAATATTGTATGCCCAGCAAATTATAAAATTGCACTTGCTTTACCGATAGCGAATGGTACAATTGCAAGTGTATCTTATCGAATGACGGATTCGGAAAAACCGATAAAAAATTAGTCTGGTCGGAGAAGGAATTTTCTACAGCATTTACTTCAGCGCCAAGCTTTACGACCCAGAAGTCTGAATAAATACCACTACCGTTGAGATTAGCTTTCGAATTATTTCCAGAAACATCACCATCGTTTGATGCTGTCCATCCGCCAATAGCATATCCACCTTCAGAAGTTTGAATAATGGAAGCACCTATATCCTGCTCTTTTCCGCCAAGACATTTTTGCCAGATTATATGCTGCGCAGAATCCATTTTTACTACCCATATATCATCTCTAATAGGAAACTGTCCTACGTGAATCCCTGAAACATCTCCATCGTTCGATGCTGTGGAGCCCGTTATTACATAATCACCACTGTGGGTTTGGATGATAGAATATGCATAATCGGGCAAACTACCTCCAAGGCATTTTTGCCATTTGATATTGCCCGAAGAATTTAGTTTGATGATCCAGGCATCCACGCCATCAAAACTTGAAGGCTCGCCATGTAATCCATTCACATCGCCATCATTGGAGTTCGTCCCCCCGGCAATGGCATACCCGCCATCGGAAATTTGAATGATGGATTTACCAACTTCTTCATAACTTCCTCCGAGGCATTTTTGCCATTCGATCGCACCGCTGCCTGAAAGTTTTACTACCCAAATATCATGAGAAGAATTTTTTCCGATATGCAAACCCGTAACATCGCCATCATGAGAATTCGTATTACCAACTATTGCATAACCGTGATCGGTAGTTTGAATGACGGACTCAGCTTGATCATCGCCTGATCCGCCAAAACATTTTTGCCATTCGATCGTGCCTGATTGGCTGAGTTTCACAACCCATAGATCTGAGGTCTTAGAAGTAGAGTGTTTTCCGGAAACATCTCCGTCATTCGAGAAAGTCCATCCGGCAATAAGAAATCCTCTCCCTTCATCTTTGCTTTCGGTAATACAAGATGCAGCATCATTGCCGCTGCCACCCAAACATTTCTGCCATTGAATATTTCCGTCAATATCGAGTTTGACCACCCATGCATCGATGCCTCCATGATTACCGGAAACATCGCCGTCATTGGAAGATGTCGATCCGGCAACGGCGTATCCGCCGTCGGAGGTCTCGATAACACAACTTATAAAATCACTGGCAGTTCCGCCAAGACACTTTTGCCAGAGAATCCTGCCGTCAGGATCAATATTTATGACCCAGGCATCATTTGCCCCCGGATCGCCGGAAGCACCGTGAAAGCCACTGACAAATCCATCATCCGAAAGCGTATATCCTGCAATGACAAAATTGCCATCGTGTGTTTGGATAATCTTGGATGCTACTTCATTAAAACTCCCTCCGTAACATTTTTGCCATTCAATTTTAGGTGGTTGCTGACCGTAGCTTTGATTTGCAAAAGCAGAGATTGCAATAGCAAGGTAAAGAAAAAAATATTCTTTTATGTATCGCATATGTAGTTATTGCTTTAATGATGGAGTCGTAAAAAAAAACATCGTCCGTTATAGCTCCTATAACGGATGATGGGTAGTGGGTCAGTTTGATCTTTGATGTCATTGCGAAGAGGGCTTTAGCCCGACGAAGCAATCTATGCTTTCAATGTATCGAGGTACTTAAGATTTAGATTGCTTCGTCAGTCGTCCGCCGCGGCGGACTCCATCCTCGCAATGACAAGCTAATATTTTTTCAAATTGACCCATTACCGGATGATGGTATATCCAACCTTCTTAAAAGGTAACTTCATAATAATTAGTATTCGTATTGTTACGGGTGCAACAACCTGCACCCGTTCCCGCAGCTTCATAAACTTGAAACGTAACAGGATTTGTACCGGTATGGCATATTGTAAAAGAGAGTGTTGGAGAGCCTTGTGGGAAATGCCCGGTAAAATCTTTAAGGAGATTGTCACAAGCAGTACTGCTCGGTGCGCCGAATGCGGCTGGGCAGCAAATTGAGAAACAATTACCGCTCACTATTTCAAGTTTTGTAATATCGCATGGACTACCGACGATAGTAAGATTTGTGATATCCAATGTTAAACAATTATCACATTGACCACTACTGCATGCTGCCGCCGGACATGAAACTTGCGTTGCGCTTACAGCAAGATTGAAGCAAGCCGCACGTGCGCCCTTCCATGTAATCGTTTGCGAATCTGCGATACTGCTAAAATAAGTGAATAACAGAAAGAAATCGCTAAGGCAATTGATCTAAATAAACGGTTGACTAATGAGTTTTTCATATAGGTAATTTTAACAATAATACTAAAAAAAAAATCCGCCGCAAAAAGCGTGGGATTTTCGTGAAGCACAACTTTGGTATGTTCTTTTGAAAAAGGGGGAAAAATCTACGGAAAGAAACGGAGGAAATTCGAAGTTATGGCATAATTTGGAGAGAGTGGGAGGGAGGGAGAATAGCCAATGATGTGTCATGTTCTTGAATTATCCATTATTTACAAATATACGATAAAATTTAAGAGAGCCGTACATTTTTGTTTCTTTGGGAACGTGGGCTAAAGGGAAGGCATTGTCATTGCTTGTCCTTCCGACTAACTACTTGTTGAGGCCACTCTCTCCTTATCTGCTAATCGTATTCCGTTTGTTGTAAATGCAGCAACAAGGATTTTAATAAGTCTGTGGCGCAGGCGGCGATGCTCGGGATAATCTTTTGCTTCAATAAGGATATTCATTCTGATACCCTGTTCCGTAATATCGGTAAAAACAACTTCAGGC
>JANYLL010000010.1 GCA_025357895.1 Ignavibacteriota bacterium | reverse complement strand
ATCCGAGTTGAGTTCTGTATCAACATAGAAGAGGCAAAATACCTCTTCTATGTTATGTAATGATTATTAAATCATTACTACAATATTTCTTGCAGTTCCGATTCCGAATTCATAAACAATCCGCGGAAAAGTTATTATTTTTGCACTAATCACTTCTGTCTCTATTATGAAAATGAAACATTATCGGACGGGACCTTTAGGTTCATTGATGGATGAGTATGAACGAGCATTGCAGGAATTACAGGAATTGTTACGTTCTCTGAGCAAAGAGGACTATTCACGAATCTCTAACCCCCATTCTCCCGATCCTGATTGCCTATCCGTACAAACGATCATTTGGCATGTTATCGCAGCAGGGTATGGGTATGCATTCTATATTCGTAAAGCAATGGGCAGTGAAGGAATTCGTCCTGAGATTCCCCTTCTATCACAATTGGATGCTATTAATAAATTAGGGGAGGTGTTTGAATACTCACTTCAAACTTTTGAGGGAAGGTGGAATATGGGAGAAGAAGAAATGTATACGACCACTATTAAAACAGGTTGGTCAGAATATAACATTGATTCAATGCTTGAACATGCAATCGTGCATATACTCAGACATCGAAGACAAATCGAAAAATTAGTACTTCAATAAATATTAGAGTTGAAATCAGATATTTTCTTTACGAAATTGAGCAGCTTTCCAATCTTTAAATAACGGTTTACATTTATTCCTCTGATACTTCCCAGTACTAGTCACCGGAATATCATTACCAAATATAACAACCTTCGGCGCTTTTGAAAATGGTAAATGCTTATTACAAAATGAAAGAATATCATCTGCACTTAACGTAACATCGTTAATTTTTTGCACATAAGCACCGACTTCTTCACCATAGAAATCATTTTCGAAACCTACGGCAATTCCGCACTTTACACCCGGGCACTTCGAAATAACTTCGTCGATCTCTAAAGGCGAGATATTTACTCCTCCGCGAATGATCAGCTCTTTTAATCTTCCGGTGATGAAAAAATATTTATTCCCACGCCCATCAAGCTCATAAAATCCCTCATCGCCGGAGCGAAACCATCCGTAAGAAAATGTTTTCTCATTTGCATCGTCATTATCATAATAATATTTCATCACGTTAAATCCGCGAATAGCAATCTCCCCTTTTTGTGACGGAGCAAGTTCATGGCCTTCTTCATCAGCGATCATCATTTCATTTTGCGGAATGGCACAGCCAATAGATGGAAAGCCAAAATCGCGCATCCAATGCTTATGTTCAACAGTACTTAATGATGTAGGCAAGTAACATGAGTAGCAAGTTGTCTCTGAAAGCCCATAACCATGCACGATCGGAATTCTGAAAGTTTCTTCAAATTGCTCACCAAGTTCGACGGTAAGTGGTCCTGCACCGCAAATGATGTGGCGAAGCGAACCATGTTTCGGCGTTTGTCGACCGTCATTCGTCTTATAGTATTCGAGAAGGAATGCAAAAAGTGTCGGGACTACACTGACGATATTCACTTTTTCTTTTTCAATTCGTTCGAAAAAATGTTCAGATTGAAATTTCTGATTGAGCACAATGTTTGCTCCGGCATACATCGGTGTTACAAGTGTAACTATCGTGCCGTTGACGTGATGGATGGGAAGTACGCACATCATTCGCTGCGAGTTAGTGATACCATGCCACTCGGAAATTCCTTTTGCATCAGCAAGTAAATTATATTGCGTCAGCACCACACCTTTAGGATTGCCTGTCGTGCCGCTTGTATAAACAATAAGCGCTTCATCATCCTTTGTTACTGCTTCATCGGAAGTGAAAATTGATCTTACTTTTAATAGTTCTTCGTCGAACCAAAGGATTTGCCCCCTCTCCCTGTACTCAGGGAGAGGGTTGGGGTGAGGGTCTTCCCCACAGAGCATCGTCGCTTCAATCGACGAAATATTTTCAATTATTGGCAATACTCGCTCAGAATAATCCTTCCTCAAAAAGACAAGTTTCGCTTTACTATTTTCCAATATATATTGAATACGATTGTCATCCTCGGATAGACTTACAGGGACAACACACACTCCCATCAACCATGCAGCAAAATAATGCACAACGGTATCGGCATGGTTATGCGATATCGTTGCAATACGATCGCCCCGGCGCAATCCGAAGGAATGCATCATGTTCGCGCACATCCCGCAAAGCATGAAGAAATCCTTGTAATTATCTTCGCGGCGATTACCTTCGAGATCGTAATAAATAAGAAAGGGCTTTGTATCATAATCACGAGCACGCTTGAACATCAGCTCACCGATATTCTCATAGCCGACATAACCTGCGTTGCTTGAAGCATCAGTAATTGTGCGCGCGTGATCGATCTTTTCTTGAATTTCCTGACTGAGCATCCTTACATAAAATTAAATGATTACGATATCATATTCCGCCAGTAATCCTGATAAACCGGACGAAGAGAATTTTGCTTTCTTGATTCTATTGTTTTGGGGATCGATCGTATAATTATATGACGTAGAAAAATCGGCTTTTTCTATATTCGTTTTTCCAAAGACTGCATTTTCAAGATTGCAGCTGATAAATTTTGATGAGGATAGATCGGCATCGTCAAAGAATACACGGATTAGTGAGCAGTTATGGAATTCGATCTTCTTCAAATGCAGCCGCGCAAGAGAGACATAATCCATGATGCAATCTTCAAAGTGCAATGAGATCATTGCAGGATTTGAAGTCGTAAAATTTACCCCTGTAAGTTTGCAGCCGAAAAATTTCGCTCCGCGAAAACCGGCGGATTCAATTTTTGCGTTGCTTAAATTGCAACCGATAAATTTACATTCGATGAATCTAAAATTATTGAGATTCGCTTCGGTAAAGTCGCATCGGGTAAATGTACATTCCTCGTAATCTGCAACTGCAAGGTCATCTTTGAAAAAATCTATATTTTCAAATGACTTGTTTTCGAAGTACTCGCGCATGAAAAATTTAGATAACTATTTTCAGGAGATCGGAAATATCAGTTAATTCATAATCTGCATCATGCTCTTTTGTGCCGAAGGTATCGCCGTAACGGGCGAAAGCAGTTTTCATGCCGACAGCTTTCGCTCCGACAACATCCCGCTCCGGCCAATCACCGACCATTAGTGCTTCTTCAGGTTTGACTCCGAGCTTATTGAGCGCCATGCGAAATGGTTTTTCCGAAGGCTTACGTTCGCCGGTATCATCGAAGGTGACAGCGACGTCAAAAAAATGATGAAAATTAATATAACATAGACGCAGCCATGCTTCCCGGCTTGGCGCATCGGTAAGTACAGCAAGTTTCACTCCTCTGCGAATCAATTCCATCAGCGTTGCAGTCACATGCGGATAGGGCTTGAGCGCTGCTTCACGTGCTCTGCGATAAGCAATAATGCCGGAAGCAAGAACGCGATGGTCGATCTTTTGAAAAATATTATAAATGAGATCATCGAAGACCTGCTGGTATTCAATGCCGCGCTCTTTATAAATAGCATCAATGCGGTCACGGATTTCCTGCGGCTGAAGTTCTAAGCCGGCATCAACCATTGCGTCGATCGCCGCATCGATTGCACGCTTCTTCATCGACATGAAATCGACAAGTGTATTATCGAGATCGAAAACTACTGCTTTAATCATGGATCGTCAATCGTCTGTATTAATGACACACTTAACATTTATCTTTCAGACATAGATTCGGAAAGAATTTCAATTACATGTTTAACTTGCATCTGTGAGCCTGATTCCCGCACACCTTTTACAAGCTGCATTAAACATCCTGCATTTGCCGTTGCAATAATATCAGGCTGATGCTTCCCGATAATTGACATTTTTCTTTCAAGCAATGCTTCTCCCATTTCAGGATGTTCGATATTATAAGTCCCCGCACTACCACAGCAAATATCATTTTCTTCAAAAGCAAAAGTATCAGCATCGCCGATGAGCTTCAATAATTCAAGAGGTGCATCTTTAATTTGCTGACCATGATACAAATGGCATGGAGCCTGGTATCCTATCATAGTTTTCGTTGGTAATGCTAAGTTCATTTGCAAAAGTTCATCTTTATGAAACTCCAAAAGGAATTCGGAGATGTCTCGCATTTTTTTTCTTACCTTTATTGCCCGGTCATAATTTGGTGTTCCTTCAAAGAGCTTCGAATAATCTTTAAGCATCGCTCCGCAACCGGCAATGTTTGAAATAAAATAATTGACGGTTGATGATTCGAGAGTTTCAATAACATTTAAGGCAAGTTCTCTTGCACGATCTCCAAATCCTGAATGTGCTGCAAGTGCTCCGCAGCACGTTATTTCAGGAATGGTATGAACATCATAGCCAAGTTGATTCAATACATTGATCGTTGCATCATTAACCTGCGAAGTAAAAAGATCGCCTATACAACCCAATAATAAACCCACGGCGCCGCGCTTTTTTATTAATGCAGGATACATGGGCAGTCGCTTTGCCGGAAAAGAAACATCATTAGGTAAAAGCTGAAGTGATGAGGCAAAACGTTTGAACGGTGAATTTTTCAGATCAAAAGTTTTTTCAAATAATCTTACCGCTCCAGTTTTTGAAAGGATTGCAATTGGAAATTGTAAAATACGAATGAGAGTCGGATTGCCGAGAAGCTTAATATAAATAAATTTGCGCAGCAATTTTGGTTTTCTTGCTCCGTCAATGATCTCTCTGGTTTGTTCCATGAGAATTCCAAACTCAACTCCTGATGGACAAGCTGTTTCGCATGAACGGCAGACTAAGCAGGAATTTTCATGTTCGATGAATTTTTCATCTGTTGCTTCTATCCGCCCGTCCTCTAATGCTTTCATCAAGTAAAGCCTC
The DNA here is from genome assembly GCA_025357895.1 of Ignavibacteriota bacterium. Classification (GTDB taxonomy): domain Bacteria; phylum Bacteroidota; class Ignavibacteria; order Palsa-1295; family Palsa-1295; genus PALSA-1296. The sequence continues at coordinate 8,853 of JANYLL010000010.1, read as the reverse complement.
CCACGCGGGCTGGACATTTCTTCGCCCGTTACCAAATACGTCGGACATGCCTCCAAGCACAAACCACAATGGATACAGGCTTGAAGCTTTCTTGAACGGTTTGTGAATGCCTCTATATGAAGTGTATCTATCATGAATTAAACAAGTACTCCTTCCGGATCGAATACTCGTTGTACTTTTATTAGCAATTCCTCAACATCTGAAGAAAGAAATTTCTTCTTATCATCATCTCGTAATTGAATTAATGTCTTGATTGCAATATTCCAATTTTCACTATTTAACTCTTCAGTATTAATTTTGCTTGAACGCATTTCATCTCTATCGGCTTCAATATCTTCATTGTATCCTGAAAATTCAACCAGAAGTTTACCGGAGAATTCTTCAAGACAAGACGGATGGAATTGCAACAGCTTTTCTCTTGAATCACTTGGAGCTAAAAATCTGTAGAATATTTCTGGCAACGGCTGGACTTTTAATGTAAGGTCAAGAATTATTCCGAAACGACCCCTTGATCCACAGAATGCACGATGAATATCATATCCAGCTACAGATTTTACTACGCGCGATCCGCTTTTAAATATCTCACCATTCGTCGTGCAGAAAGTCCCGCCAAGAATCGTCGTTCGTAATGCTCCACAATTTTTTGCTCGAGGATGAAAATGATCACTTGCTATTACCGCACCAAGTGTTTGTTCTAATGACTCTTCTGCAACAAGTGTCGGGATCCACTGTCCTTTTGCTGAAAGAGTTTTTTCTAGCTCATCTAAACTTATTCCCGATTGAACTGAAATGATCATCTCTTCCGGTTCATAGAAGAGAACAGAGTTTAAGTTCGTAAGAGAGAGAATTTCTGACTGTGTTTCTCCAATGGCATTCCCCGAAATATGAAGAGGAGAATCACCCCACATCCGAAGGATATCCGACACATCCTGATTGGTATTGGGAGAATATACCACTATACTTCTATTGCAATAGGATGAGGTAATTTACTCAGAGCAAGCTGCCCGCAAGCGGCTTCGATATCTTCCCCTGAACTTGACCTGACCATAACATGAACTCCTTCTTTCTTAAGTACTTCATTAAAGCGAATGAAATTTTCATTGGATGTCGGATGAAGTTCGGCTCCAATACCTTTAGGATTCGTAAAATCTATTTTATGAAACGGAATAACATTTACTTTGCTCGGATTCCGTCGCGCCATTTTTGCTAGACGCCGGGCATCGGCGTCACTATCATTAAGGCCTTCGAAAAGAATATATTCATAGGTGATCGGAATTCCGGTGACTTTATAATATTCATCCATCGCAGCAAGAAGTTCTTTGATCGGATGAGCAATATTTATCGGCATGAGCTTCGAACGAAGTTCGTCGGTCGTAGCGTGAAGACTGAGGGCAAGTTTTACTCCAATTTTTTCATGGGCAAATTTCTTGATCTCCTCAGGTAAACCGCTTGTCGAAACAGTAATTCGTTTTGCTCCTATGATCTCAAGTTCAGGATCAGTAAGAATGCGAAGAGATTTTATTACATTATCATAATTGAGAAGCGGTTCACCCATTCCCATATAGACAACGTTTGTGATTTTCTCGCCGGTTAATCGTTCGACTTCAAAGTATTGTAAAATTATTTCAGCAGCAGTCAGGTTACGCTTTAATTTCATGGAAGCTGTAGCACAGAATTTACAATCGAGCGGACAGCCAACTTGCGTTGATAGACATAATGTCTTGCGACGTGACTCTCCTGCTGCATCGCGCATCTCACTTGGGATCAGGACAGATTCGATCTGCAAACCATCGAAAAGCTCGAAAAGAAATTTAATCGTACCATCCTCGCTTACAGATTGATGAGCCAGTTTCAAAGATCCTACTTTAAAATTCCGATCTAATTGGTTGCGTAAAACTGCCGGGAGCTGCGTCATCTCCGAATAACTTTGTGCACGCCTGGCATAAAGCCAGTTATATATTTGCTTTGAACGATATGCCGGAATATCCCCGAACTCAGAATTGATCGCAGTATGGATCTCAAACTGATTGAGCCCGAGAAGATAATTCCCTTGTTTTTTTGGTGAGCGATTCATTCTTTGATAATGCACGTTATTAGTGCGGAAGTAATAACACGAAGATGTCACAACAAATTACGTTCGCACCGATCTTTACATTTCGCAATTCCAAAGAGCAGGAAAAGCTTCATCTCTGGCGCAAAGCTATTCATGAGGAAAATAAGAAGCTCGTCTTTACTAACGGAGTATTCGATATTCTCCATGCTGGGCATGTTTCCTATTTAAAGGAAGCACGAAATCTTGGCGATGCACTTATTATCGGCGTTAATGCTGATACTTCCGTCCGGCGTTTGAAGGGTGAAAAGCGTCCCTTGCAAAATGAAGGAGATCGCGCTAAAATTCTTGCTTCATTAAAATCAACAGATTGCATTGTGATCTTTGATAATGATACGCCGCTTTCGCTTATCGAATTTATCATCCCCGATATTCTCGTTAAAGGCGCCGATTGGAGCGTTGAAAATGTTGTCGGTCGCGATGTCGTAGAAAAAAATGGCGGTAAGGTTCTGACGATTCCTTTTATCGAAGGCAGATCAACGACAGGAGTTGTTGAAACAGTAATTGAGCGATACACTAAATAATTAATCGCTCTACAGGCTTGCCGCCTTCGATATGAGAATCCATGATCTCTGCAACATCATTTATACTCACTCCGCCATACCAAACTCCTTCAGGATAAACAACAATAGCCGGTCCTTTTGCACATTGATCGAGGCATCCCGATTGATTTACACGGATGACTCCTTTTAATGCTCGCTTCTTTATCTCCTCCTTAAATTTTGCCCTAATCTCAGATGATCCTTTCGAACCGCAGCATCCACGAGGATCGTCATCGGGACGGATATTTTCGCAGATAAAAATATGATGAGTAAAGTGAGGCATCTTAATCTCTAAGATCAATAGTCTTCGCACCTGCCGGAGCTGCAAACGTAAATAAAGATCTATCTAATTTCTTTACGCTTTTTATCTTTATATTTCCGACTGCAATATCTCCTTTTAATGAACGTGCCGTTATCTTATTTATTGCAATTCCGGATTTTGATAATTTTGTAAATCTGAATTTTAATAGTGATATTCCGCCTATACTTTCTAATATCTTCGAAATATTTTTTGAAGGAGTTAACTCAAGCTCATACATATTTTTCTTCTTCGTTAGAACGGAAGAGTAATTCAAGGAAAATTTAATAAGCTCTTGAACATTCGAGAGCGAACCGCCTTTGCTCTCAGCTTTATCGATCACTACCTCTTTTTTTGATTTTGTGTAATGCAAGATCGTTGTGCCGTCGCTTATGATAAGATCGGTCGGATTCTCAATTCGAAATTTTGCAGAGCCATTGGCAAACGTTAAAGAATTCTTTTCACCATCAAGAGTAAAGGAAAGAGCCGTTCCTTCGCCGCGACTATAGAGATTTTCTAATTCCTTCGCCATCTCATCTGCAGTCTGAGCAGAAACTGCTAACGGAAAAAGAATAAAAGCGAAGAACACTATTAAACTATGACCGATGTAAAAATTTATAAATTTCATTTTTTCTTTCATTCCATTCTTCACTGGTGATGGCATAAATATTGGTATCCTGCCACTTGCCTCCAAGTTGCAAAGCCCGTAATGCCGTACCTTCGAAGCGTAATTTTAACTTTTCTGCCATGCGTAAACTTGGTATGTTATCCGGGGCGATCCAAAGCGATATGCGATGCAGCTTTGCAAACTCAAAGCTATAGTGTAACGTCGAAACTAAGGCTTCCGTCGCATAGCCGCAGTTCAGATATTCATTGCCTATCCAATATCCGATGAATGCCGATTGTGCAACATTCCGAATAATATTCGTTATCCCTATCTGCCCGATCATCGCCCCTGTCTCTTTCAAAATTATTACGAAACGATGATCTAAGCCGTCTTCCCACCGCTCGATCGTGGTGCGCAGCATTTCACGCATGGCACGTATTCCTTCAGTGTCGTTAGCAGGGATCGGTTTGACGGGACTATAGGGAGCAAGATGGACCTGCAGGCTTCGCTGTTCCAATAAATAAAATTCCTGGGCATCGCGCATCTCGAACTGGCGAAGTATGAGCCGAGGCGATTCAATTTGACTCGGAAGCGGATCAACAGGTTTAAATTCTTCCGGCATCTTCAACAGGCACTTCAGCAATATAAAACCGTTCTTCTAATATCTCTTTCGTTTTTTTATGACGGTATTCAAACATTTGCTCCACCATCTTCTTTATAGAAATCGTATCTGCGATCTTTCCGATAATTCCGAAAGGCACTTCATATTCCAGATGATCTTTCAATTCCGTCAGCGAAGCACAGGGTTGGCTGAAAGTTCTTGTATGTTTGAAAAATTTCATCGGACCGGAAAGTACGAGATCGGTCAAGCGAAATGGTCTCTCAAATTCTTCGATACGTACGATCCAATGACTTGGGAATATATTATACTGCGTTACTTGCATTTCAATGATCTTCCCCTTGCCTTCTCCGGATTGACGAATGAGCTTTGATTTCATCCATGGCGGCGAAATCAAACCAAGATTTTTCGTATCGGTATGAAAATCGAATACTGCTTCGATCGGCGCTTCAATTGCAATGCTGCTTTCGATGATCGTCATTCGTTTATCCGGCTAATGCTTGTAAGACTTCATCCACGTGACCTTTGACTTTCACCTTCGGAAATACTGCCATCAGTTTTCCTGTTTCATCGATGACAAAAGTCGAACGAACGATGCCCATATATTTCCTGCCATACATTGATTTCTCCTGCCAGACCTCATAGGCATTGGCTATCACCTTCTCCGTATCGGCTATCAGCGGAAATGGCAGATCGTATTTCGTTTTGAAATTCTGATGCGATTTCTCCGAATCGGGACTAATACCAAGCAGAACAACACCATTCTTTTTCAGCCGCGAATATGAATCGCGGAAATCACACGCTTCGGCTGTGCAGCCTGTTGTGTTATCCTTAGGATAAAAATACAGAACAACTTTCGAACCTTTGAGATCTTTCAACGATATCTTCTTCCCATTCTCATCTATTCCGGAAAAATCCGGAGCCTTATCGCCTGCTTCTAACATAGTTTAATGTTGCTTAAAATTTACTGCCGCCTCACCTTTAGTAATAATTGCAACTGCCCAGTGATGCCCTTTTTGCTTTACCATCCAAAAGAATGCCGATTGCTCTCCTTCGTTCGGAGATTTGACCCGCACCATCCCGGTTTCCTCGATCTCGTCATCATAGAGTAAGCCGCCCTGAAGTTCTTCTTTAAGATCGCGATCAACATCGGCGCGGGATGTTGAGAAGAATTTCCTGTTATGCATATCATAGATGCTTCGCATCCAACCGATATAATCGCTTGCTACATACGGATTAACAAAATATTTTTTGAAAATCCTCGTTGCGATCATTGAATCCCTTGCTCCGGCATCATTACGCACCACGGCATCGGCAAATTTCTCAGCTGCCTGAACTTGCTCTGAAGCACCACGATCACAGCCGGCAAGAGCCAGACATAGTAGCATGATAACCAGCCATCGACTATCGACTATCGACAAGTGCCACGCCCACGATCTCCCGTTTCTCTTTAACATAAATTAAAACTCCGCGATGAATGAAGAAATTTTCCGGTACAGGATACGGCGTTTCGGCATTCGGCTCATCGCTATAGATGATCTCGCCTTTTTCCGTATCCAGAATTTTCAGATGATTACGAAGAAGATTGCCAAGCAATGCTTGCGGATCATTTGCGATCCGTTCATGATAGGAAAAGATAATATACTTTCCGTACTCTGCAAAATCAATTGTGCCGCGCAGTTCATTAACATCCAATATATCAGTTAAGACATTCCCTATCGAAGAAAAAATTTCATCGTCAGGCGTGATCGGCATTGAATAAACCGAATGAAGGTCGGCATCAACGACCGTCGATTGCATCGCTAAAATATTATCTCGCTCCGAGCCATACGCTTCAAGCACTTCGCCGGAAATACTATCGATCGCAAAGAACTCCTTCCTGCCGAGAGCTTCACGCTGAGCATAAACCTTGCCGTCATGCTCGAAGAGCATCGAAACATCGGGCTGCTCCCAGCGAAGTTTGCCGGAATAAATATCCAACGCAATGATCCCTTTTGGCTCCGGCATATCGGGCTTGCGGAATTTCTGAATAAAAATATTATCCGAAGTTGCCCGTTCCGAGTTGAACCACCAAGCCTCATCTATCACGACATCGCGCCATAGCACTTTACCGCTTGCTACATCAAGTGAAAAAAGCGAAGCCGTCTTCGATTCTGTATCGCGCTCCTCACCTGCTAAGATGCCATCCGGCGAGATCAGCAGTTTCCAGATGATAACCGATGGCGCCTGCGTCTTGAAACGCCATAACGGTTTTGGCTTTTCGCCTTTGAATATAGATAAGATGCTCATGTTCTGCGCATCAAACAAATTTGTTAGTATAAAAAAGTCCGGTTATTGATAAAAGATGTCAAAGAACGAAACTCTCAAAAGCCTCCCTGTAAGCTATTTATTTTCATTACAAAAGTAATTCGCGCACACGCTCTTTTTCTTCTAATCGTATCGGAAGTTTATCAGGACCATAATGTATGCTGACTTCGTTATCAGAAGAGTTTACGAAGTCATTATCCAATTGATTTGCTTCTGCTTTTGCTGCATTCCTCTGAGCGTTTAATCTTGATAAAACTTTTTGGTGTCTTTGAACCCATTCTTTGATAGTCATTTTTCTCTCTCCCATGCACCGATCTCTGCTTCACCTCGAAAACCGGTACTGTATTCAGTGAGGACATGATGGAGGTCATGAAATTTCACGGCAGCAACGCGGTTGGAAATATTCGGAAGAGAAATTCCGAACTTCCAAAATAATTTTAACTTGAACCACTTATCCGTGTATCCTCCATCGCCTAATTTATATATCGAAAGATATTGCGATAATCCTTCAGCGAGAGTGAGTTCGTTACTATAACCCAACATTACGTTACTGTTACGTGATTGAACTGCACAAAACAAAAATATAGCATGGTAGAATCCTAAGCTCTTCACTTGATGTTTAGTAATCATGCCCCAAATTCCATTTACGATGTATTCCGGCGCAGGTAACGTATTTGTTATCATTGACGCATTCAATAACCCAACTGTTTTTGGTAAAGTAAAACTGAAGGCATTGGCGCAAACTGTTGCAAACCGCAAAGGTCCTATCGGTTCGGACGGCTTGATCGTTATAGCACGCAGCCCGCGGGCGCCATTCATGATGAATTTTTATAATCCGGATGGAAGCTTCGGAGCACTTTGCGGCAATGGTGCTCGCTGTGCCGTTCAGGCTGCTGTGGATTTCGGAGTGATTACATCGCCAGATACAAATTTTGAAGTGCTCGGAGAGCTTGTTCGCGCGGAGCAAGTTTCTCCAGCGGGACGGACTCTTAGTCCGTCAGAGGAGAAAGACGGACTAAAGTCCGTCCCAATGGAAACCCGTCCCACCGGACACTTAAAAGTTTATTATAATGATCCTAAAAAGATCAAGCTGAAATTCAAGCTATCTGTTGGAGCCGATCTGGTTGATTGTAGTTATGTTGATCTTGGTTCACAGCATGGTGTGATATTTTTTGATGAAGTAGAACAATTAAAAGATCGAACACTCGAAGATTTCGAAATAAATAAATACGGTCAGGCAATTCGTAATCATAAAGATTTCGAGCCGCTTGGAGTGAATGCAAACTTTGCGCAGATCATGAGTGATAACGAAGGCGAATATATACGAATCCGAACATACGAACGCGGCGTCGAAGGCGAAACACTTGCTTGCGGAACGGGATGCATGAGCACAGCCATCGCTGCTTATGGTTTAAAAAAAATCCGCACCTTACCAATTCGTTTGAAAACACAGAGCGGAGAATTCGTCAAAGTAAATTTTAACATCGCACAAAATGGTCACGTAAGTAATCTTTCTTTACAAGGAAGCGCCATTCGGGGCAAAAGCGGAATCCTCACTCTCGAAGACTGATGGTTTTTTTTTGCTTATATTTGTATTCGCTTTATTCATTATATTTCACACATTCAACAATAAGATCATGCGATTATCAAAATTTTCCTTTGTACTATTGCTTGTGGCATTGGGTTTCATCTTTGCACAGAGATCATCTGCTCAGGAAGCTGATACGATGGCATATAAACATATCGAATTCGGTGCAGGCGGCACTCTGGGTGCTTCGATCTTTAATGGCACAGTTCCTGATGGATCCAAGACGGATATTCACTTTCCTGCCTATTTAATTCAGGCAATGGGAATATATTCTTTTCATCCGTATTGGGGACTCGCTTTAGGAATTGGCTATGAATCTCGCGGCATGTATTTTAAGCAGCAGAATGTAACCGAACCAAATATAGATTATACACTAAATTACATTTCTATTCAGCCAAGTATTAAATTTAAGCAGTTTTTGCTCGGAGTGACGATCGGACTTCCGTCTAGCGCTTCTTTTAAATATAATCAGGGAAACGGCGTAACCTCAGAACGCTCTCTAAGAAAATATTCCATTAATACACTGGTTGATATTCGAATCGGCGCAATGCTACCAATCTTTGAAAATGAAACCGGAGCACTTTTTCTTCTCATCAATGCGTCATGGAATGTAAGCGACGCATTTAATTTCGGATTCTTAACGCCGGGACAAACAACAACTCCCATAACCAAAAGCCCGATCCATACGATTCAGATCGGATTTTCGTATCTCCTTGCGCCGCTCGGAAAGACACACTAAGAATTACATTATAAAAATAAAAAAACGCAGAAGAAATTCTGCG
>JANYLL010000433.1 GCA_025357895.1 Ignavibacteriota bacterium | reverse complement strand
ATGGTAAGACATTCTCGCGGGCTAAAGCCCTGCGCCTACCGAAAGAAAATATAAAAACACACTATAGAAAATTAGCTACAATTTGTTGATGAAAACTGAAGATGTAAGCTCTCGTGCGCTTAAGGGCACCGGGCGTGTGATGGAAGTAATATTGTTTCTTGTTGGCGAGATGCGTCGCAACAAGCAGCTTGGAGATATTGATCTCAGCAAGCTTGCGGCAAAAGGATATACGGAGTCCGAAGTTTCCACTGCATTCAGCTGGCTCTTTGATAAGATGTCGCTTTCGGTTACACAATCGAATGTTACGGCTCTCTCGGATAATTCGATGATCGGCAATAATCCGTTTAGGATTTATCATGATCTTGAGCAATCATTCTTATCTGCTGAAGCCAGAGGCTATCTTATCCAACTTCGCGAATTAGGATTGCTCAAAGATTCGGAGATGGAATTACTTATAGATAGGTTATGGTTTATCGGAACGCATGATATAGGACTTGAAGATGTACGCGACCTTGCTGCTGCGATGATTTTTGATTTCAATGATTCAACCCGAGTCGGAAGCAGGATGATGCTCAATGTAACAGATCGAGTGCAGTAGGCAAATAATTTTAGTACTTTTGTACGCAGCGCGAGTGATTACAACAGTAACCTCGCGCTCTTTAATTATTAGTAGTGCGGGTGTCTCGCCCGCATTAAATCGGACGTGACGTCTGCGCTACAAAAAGAAATTACGAAGAAGAAAACTTAAATGGCAAAATCATTAGTCATCGTCGAATCGCCATCGAAGGCAAAGACGATCAATAAATATCTTGGCTCGAACTATGTGGTCCGGGCTTCGGTCGGGCATATCAAAGATCTTCCGAAATCCAAACTCGGCATTGATTTCGATAACGGTTATCTTCCGCAGTATGTAACGGTGAAAGGGAAGAAAGATATTCTTACAGAATTGAAGAAACTTGCGGCTTCGAGCAAAGAAGTCCTGATCGCTACCGATCCTGATCGCGAAGGCGAAGCAATTGCTTATCATATTCTCCATGAGATCGAATCGAAGAATGATAATATCAAACGCGTCCTTTTTTCTGAGATAACCAAAGCTGGTATTATGGAAGCGATGAAACATCCACGTGATGTTGATAACGCTCTATTCGATGCGCAGCAGGCGCGGCGCGTGATGGATCGTATCATAGGCTATCAGGTTTCGCCGATCCTATGGAAAGCTTTTATCGGACAGAGAACGGATTCACTTTCAGCAGGCAGAGTGCAGACCGTAGCGCTTCGTCTTATTTGCGAGCGTGAAGAATCCATCGAACGTTTTCAGACAATTCATTATTGGAATCTTTGGGCAGATTTTACGACGGCAACAACAGAATTTCCGATCCATGCAAAGCTTATTTCTGTCGATGCAATTGAATTTAAAAATCCTGAAGGGAGCGCGCAAGATCTTCCGGAAGAATTAAAAAATCGTTTTATCGGCGATTCACAAACTGCGACGGGTTATGCCCGTGATGCTCAGGAAAAAACATATCGCATTGCAGCATTAAATAAACGGGAAGTCAGGCGCAATGCACCGCCTCCGTTCATAACCAGTTCATTGCAGACTGCAGCAAGTGCGAATCTTCGCTTCACTCCTAAGAAAACGATGATGCTTGCTCAGCGTCTCTATGAAGGTGTGGAATTCGGCGAAGAAGGTTTGACGGGACTTATTACCTATATGCGTACTGATTCGACGCGTATATCTGAAGAAGCGCGCAATCAATCTATTGCATATATAGAAAAAAATTACGGTAAGGAATACGTCGGAGCCGAACGCAAAGAGAAAAAAAGCAAGAACGCACAGGAAGCGCATGAATGTATTCGTCCGACAAATCCGGGACTCGATCCGAAAGCTGTCCGCCGTTTTCTTGAAACGCAGGATAAGGATATGGCTGCGCTCTATGAGCTTATCTGGCAGAGATTTATTGCATCGCAGATGTCATCGGCAGTTTTCGATCAGACAACAGTTGAGATGGAGTCCGATAATACTTCGGGAAGTAAATATCGTTTCCGTGCAACAGGTTCAGTCTTGAAGTTCAGAGGATACTTACAGCTTTTGGATGATTCAGAAGATAAAGATGAGAAGAGCACTGACGATGCTGACCGCAGACTTCCGGCAGGCATAACTGAAAACCAAACAGCAAATATCGAAGCAGCAAATTTACAGGAAAGCGAAACAAAGGCGCCGCCAAGATTTTCCGAAAGTACACTTATTAAAGAACTTGAATCTCTCGGCATCGGCAGACCCTCAACGTATGCAAGTATTGTGGGCACGATCCAGGACCGAAATTATGTCGAGCAGCAGGAGCGAAGACTCTATCCCACAGAACTCGGAAGGAACGTCAATCGCATTCTTATCAAAAGCTTTCCGGAAATCTTCAACGTGGATTTCACTGCGAAGATGGAAGAAGAGCTTGATACGATCGCTTCGCGAGAGAATTCTTATGCAGACGTCATGGGTAATTTTTACTTACCTTTTAAAGCGGTTCTAGATCTTGCAGATGAACGCCTTACTGAAGATCTTCCGAAATTTAATTGCCCTGCCTGTGGGTCGGCTGAAGTTGATCTTAAACAGGGATGGTTCGGATTTTATATTGAATGCCGCAGCTGCCAAAAGAAAACTTCTGTCAAATCGCTCAACAGACCTGAGCCGGAAAAATTAGGAGAGGTTTGCCCTGAATGCAAAGAAGGCGAACTTCTGCTTCGCTCCAGCCGCTTCGGAAAATTTATTGGATGCAGCAGGTATCCGACGTGTAAATACACACGCCAAATTCCGAGCGGAATAAAATGCCCGAAATGTTTGACAGGCGATATCGTTCAGCGCAAAGGCGGAAAAGCGAAGCGCACATTCTATGGATGCTCGAACTATCCTGAATGTGATTTCATCAGCAATGATAAGCCTGTCAATAAACCATGCCCATCCTGCGGCAATAACTGGCTTGCAACAAAATGGAGCCGTACTAGCGGTAATTTTCTGAAATGTCCGAACTGCAAAAAAGCATTCACCGAAGAGATGATGGAATTTACGGCTGAAGAGGAAGTCGAGAAAAAATCAGGGAGAGGCAGGAAAAAAGCGGCTTAATTCTTGGTAATAATTAAGGGAGTTCTTTTTGGGGAAGTATGTTGTATTTGCAGTAATGACGAAAAATACAATAAGGTGCTTTCTGATTATTTATTCCATTTTTTGTATTGGAGGTTTTTCGATTGTTTATTCCCAAAATAAACCTCTTCCTGTTGTCCAGTTAGTTGATACAAGCGTTTGCAGCTCATTGCGAGTATGGCTGAATGTAAGGCTTGCTCCTCAAGATAAGCAAGGTAATAGGCAACTTTATGATTCTCTAAAAATGTATGTCGAGAATTGTGCAGCTATTGACGCAGAGTCTTTTAGAGCATTTTGGCAAATGCACGATGCCGCAATTGAAATGTCACCTAAAAATCTTTCTTCACTTGATACTTTCAGAGATTGGTGTATTTCCGTTTTATATCTGAATACAACGAATCCCAATTATTTCTGTAATTGTTTGGGGGCGATTAGCGGAACATATGGCATCGGGACTGAATACTTTTCTAAATTTCCTTATGCTTACGGAGCAGTTCATAATTATTTTAAAAAATATCATCCCGAATGTTTGGGATCTGATGATTCTGCGACATATGCCAGGGATAGTAGTTCTGCCAGATCGGATGGTATTGACCCAACAATATTGCCTCCTCTTGATTCAATTGGTTTGGGAATTTTGTTGACTCATCAAGGAGTTTCATCACCTTCGACTCAATCATCGAATCACTTCCTTACATCGTTCACATCAAGTCCGAATCCATTCTTTAAGGAGGCTACACTTAAGTTTGCCTTGAGCCGCATGTCGTATGTCACCTTGGCAGTCTATGATGGACTGGGGAGATTAGTTTGGGGAGATGGAAAAGAATCTTCACTCGAAGCAGGAGTCCATCGAATTCAATTAAATGGCGGCTCATTTCCTACCGGTACTTTATACGCAAGAATTTCTACAGCATTCGGAGAAGTAAAGACGGTGAAATTAATCCATCAATAATTTCTCGTTGTTGTAAAAAAATTGATTATATTGGAGTAGCTTATCATACACCAATGACAACGAATTTCGAAAAAGCTTTTCCAACATGGCTTGAATCTTTCTTAGATCACCTCGCTCACGAGCGCGGGGCAAGTAATGGGACACTTTTGACCTATCGCGCCGATCTTGAAGAATTCCAGAGGATTCTTGAAGATGAAGATTTAGAACTAATAGGCACTCAATCCGATATTCAGCCGCTTCGCATTTATCTCCGGGTTCTATCCGAAACGAAAAGTAAACATGGTAAGCCAATCGTCTCGCAATCAATTTCGCGAAAGCTTTCGACTGTTCGTTCATTTCTGCGGTATCTTACCAATCAAGGCATTTTTGCAATGAATGCCGGAAAGCTTATCAAAAGCCCAAAGGGCGCGAAGCGGCTGCCGGGTGTTGTTTCTGAACGTGCAGCTTCTGATGCCCTGGCAAAACCGGATCTTGCAACTCCGACTGGATTACGCGATGCAGCAATGCTCGAACTTCTTTATTCCAGCGGTTTACGGCGGGCGGAGATCAGTGGCATCAGTTTGAACGATCTGAATGTGGCTGATGGAACCGTTCGAGTCCTCGGAAAGGGGAATAAAGTACGCATTGTTCCTGTTGGAATACAAGCTGTGAATGCGATTAAGAACTATATTCCTGCACGCAAAGATTTTGGAGAGATTCAGGATAAGTCGGCATTGTTTTTGCTTATAAATGGTAAACGTATGACACCGGGAGCAGTTTATCATATCGTCCAGAAGTATTTCCGCGGAGTACGCGATGTTGGAAGAAGTCATCCACACATGCTTAGACATTCCTTCGCAACTCACCTATTGGATCATGGCGCTGAGATCCGAGCCGTGCAGGAAATGTTAGGACATACTTCCCTTCGGACAACGCAGAAATATACTCATCTCACGGTAGATCGTTTGAAGCAAGCTTACGATTCCGCTCATCCGAGAAGTGGTGAGGCATAAAAGGATTTTCCCGAATTCCCCAAATTAACTAATTGGAGATAAAAAACGAAATGAATATTCAAATCACAAACAGACATGCATCCGCCGATGGGCACATCAAGACATTTGTTGAATCTGAAATGGCGATCTTAGAGGACAAGTATGAAATTATCGGAGCCGATGTGATCTTAGATCACGAAGGGCATGGCAAAGTTCAGTATAGTGCAGAGATAAATCTTGAAGTCAAAGGCACGACACTTCATGCAAAAGAGTCCTCAGAAGATGTAGGTAAATCTATTGACCTCGTTGTTAAAACCCTTGAAAAACAGTTGAAGAAACACAAAGAAACTCATACAGCATCAATAGAATTAAAAAGAAAAGCATTGGAGAAATAAAGAACAAGGATGAAGGCTGATGGATGAAGGATGACTAAATTCATCTCTCTCCTTCATCCTTCATCCTTCATCATTCATCCTTGTTCAAAAACTATGCCCGAGGAAACCCCCAAACCAGCTTGGCTGAATTATAAGCCGCTTCAGAAAGAGTCGATCGGTGTCAAGTTCTTCTTTGAAGAAATGAAGGATCGCTTCAAGTTGAAATTGCTTGCAGGCGCGCGCGGTTTGGATAAACGCATCACCGATAAAAATCTTCATCGCCCGGGGCTTGCTCTGGCAGGGTATGTCGGACTTTTTACGTTCCACCGAGTTCAGATCTTTGGCAATACTGAGCTTTACTATCTTCATTCGCTTCCAAAAGAGGATAGAATAAAAGCATTCTCAACCCTTGCTTCCTTTAATATTCCGTGCATTGTCATAACCAACAGCAATGAGTTCGATGCTGATCTCGTTGCTCTCTGTGAAGAATATGGTATCGCCACCTTCCTTACTCCTATCGAGACGACGAAAGCAATATATTTTATCAGCGATTTCCTCGACGATCAATTTAATCTTCACACCAGTATTCACGGCTCATTCATTGATGTCTATGGCGTCGGAATTCTTTTTGTCGGCAAATCGAGTGTGGGCAAGAGCGAAGTGGCGCTTGATCTAATTGAGCGCGGACACAGACTTGTTGCCGATGACGTTGTTGTCGTGACGCAGAAAGGCGAGGGAATTTTGATGGGCGCCGGAACGGAGCTTGGCGGACATTTTATGGAGATCAGAGGCTTGGGCATTATCAACGTCCGCGAAATGTTCGGTATCCGCGCAATTCGTTTTCAGAAACGAGTGGAAGTCATCGTCGAGTTGGAAGTTTGGGATGAAAAAGCCGTTTATACGCGCACCGGTTTGGATGAATCACTTGTGCAGATATTAGGAGTGGAAGTACAGCATCTGAAACTACCGATCATTCCGGGAAAGAACATCACTGTTATTTCCGAAGTTATAGCGCTGAATTATCTGCTCAAGCATTACGGCTACGATGCTTCTGCTGAATTCGCAAAAAATCTCGAACAAAAGATCGCATTAAAAACGGAAGGTTCCGGAGCTTCCGATCGAGTAACGCCATACTTCGAACATGATTTTGAATAATTTTTTTCACTTATTTTATTTCTATGAAAAAATCACTCTCTCTAATTATAGCTATGTTTCTCATCGCTTCGTTTTTTTCTGCTTGCGGGAAAAAAGACAATGGCGCAGAAAATAAATATGGGCTTTCAACGAAGAATAATCTCGTTTATTGGATCGCTGCAGATATAACGAACATAATCCCACCCTTGTCGCACGATGCATCAGCTCAATACGCTTATCCGTTGATATGGGAACCGCTTAATAGTACTGATTCTAGGAAACAAGAACTTATTCCATTATTGGCAAGTCTTCCTGAAATTTCCGTAGATCATTTAACTTATACATACACTATTAACCCGAATGCCAAATTTAGTGATGGAATACCTTTTACGGGGGAAGATGTAATGTTCAGTTTCAAGTGCGTCATGAACCCTCGACAGATCGAAACCACTCAAACACGAAGCGCAGTTAATTCCGTGGATAGTATAACTTATGTGAACGGTGATAAAATGAAGGTTGCATTTCATCTTGGTAAACCATATTTTCAAATGGATTTGGTCTTAGGAGGTGGATACGTATTAATGTTGCCTAAACATATCTTTGATCCTAAGAATATGACTGATCGTATGCCATGGAATGAAATGAAGAATGAATTTCCGAAGAATCCCGTATTTCAACAAGAAGCTGACGATTTCAAAGATCCATCGAAAATCCGTGATCCCAAAATGATGATTGGGACTGGAGCATATCTTTATGGTGAATGGGTGACCAATGATCATATCTCTTTTAAAAAGAATCCAAACTATTGGGGAAAAGATATGCCTTGGAGCGAAGCATATCTTGATGAGATCTCTTTCAAAACTATTACCGATAACAATTCTGCAGTTACTGCATTGAAGGCGAAGGATATTGACCTTATGGATATTGTACCGGCACAACTTTTTGTACAACTTGATCCTATAAAACAGCCTTATATTAAAAAAGATACTGTCTTCTACAATAGTCGTGTATTTATCCAATGGAATGCTGAACGTCCCCTTTTTAAAAGTAAAAAAGTCCGTTGGGCACTGAGTCATCTTGTAGATAGAGATATACTTGTGAAAGAAGTAATGAAAGGCCTCGCCAAACCAATTAATGGTCCGATCAATTTTACACAACCGCATTACGATGCTTCTTTGAAGCCTATCACCTTTGATCCAGAACTTGCAAAAAAAATGTTGGCTGAAGATGGTTGGACGGATTCCGATGGAGATGGAATATTAGACAAGGTAATTGATGGAAAGAAAACCCCATTTAAATTTACTTTTAATATTTATGCTGGAAGTGATGTCGTAAAGCAAGCAGCACTAGTTATCTCAGAACAAATGCGAAAGGCAGGAATTCAAGTAGAAGTCTCCTCAACTGAGTGGAGCGTTTGGATCAATAATGCCAGAAGCCATGATTATGATGCTTCTATTGCAAACTTACTCGGCAATGCATCTGAAGATGACCCATACGAGATTTGGCATTCTTCGCAAGCAAAGAATAAGGGTCAAAATGTATGGTCATTTATAAATCCAGAAGCAGATAAAATCCTAGAAGAAAATCGTACAGAATTTGACATTAATAAACGCGATGTCTTGATGAAACGCTTTCAGCAAATTGTTTATGATGAGATGCCGATCACCCCATTGTGGTCAGCTCCATTACGAATTGCAAGAATTGATAGATATGATAATGTGGAATTTTTCAAACAACGTCCGGGCTTTAATGTTCCTTTCTGGATTGTTCGTGGATCGGGTTTAAAAGCTAAACCTGGTGTTGCATCAACAGTTCCTATTCAATAATGCTTCTCTACCTTCTACGCCACGGCATAGCGGAAGATCATGCCTCTCGCGGAGGCGATGCAGAACGGGAGCTTACTGATGAAGGTAAAGAAAAAACTCGTGCCGCGCTTGAGGCAGTAAGGAAGATGAAGTTCTTTGCGCCGGAGCTTGTCATCGCAAGTCCGCTGATTCGGGCACAGCAGACTGCTGAAATCGCGCTTGAGGATTTCGCAAAGGAAGCAAAATTCGAAACGTCGGCGATGCTGATTCCGATGGCTGAAGTTACGGATACGATGACTCTCGTTGCAAAATGTGCAAAAAAATATAGCCGCATTATGCTTGTCGGTCATGAGCCTCATCTATCGTCATTCGGAAGTGCGTTGCTCGGAAGTCCGACGCCGGTGATCGAAATGAAAAAGGCGGCGATCGCAAAGTTCGAGATTCACCGCATTGATTCGCCAAGAATGCGGGGGCAGCTGCTAGCACTTTTTCCGCCGAAGATAGGGAGTATTTAGTTTTGTCATTGCGAGGAGGACTTTAGTCCGACCAAGCAATCTAAAAATCGTCGAAGGAAATAATATTTTCAGAATTTTAGATTGCTTCGTCTTCGCTATCGCGACTCCTCGCAATGACATTTTACACAATGAATCCATCACGTATTGTATTGCCCATTTACCCGCCATCAGCGTACTTCGAAGTCGAAGCACAAATTGGTGATGTAGAATTTGGCTGCGACCTATCGGTCTGCAAAGGAGCATGCTGTACAATGCCCGGTGGGCGCGGCGCGCCGATACTTGAATCTGAGATCGCAGAGTTAGAGCGAGTATTTCCTGAAGTGAAAAAATATCTTCCCAATGCATCATTACAAGTGATAGCAGATGAAGGTATCTGGAAATACGAAATTGACGGCACCTACAGTATTCCTACAATCGGCGGAAAAGAGTGTATCTTTGTGAGATGGGAAGAGGATATTGCGTTGTGCTCAATTCAGGCAGCATTCAAAAATGGCGAGATAAAAGATTTTGAAAAACCGATCTCCTGTCACCTTTTCCCTATACGAATTTATCCGGAAGTCGAAGAAGATTCTTATTATATTGTTTATGAAGAAATAGATGAATGCGAAGGTGGCAGAGTGCGCGGCGAAAAAGAACGCATTCCGCTCTTGGATTTTTTGGAATTACCAATTGCAAGGGCGCTGGGAAAAGAACGGACTGAGATGCTAATGAAATCTTTTAATAAAGGGGAATAGTATGTCATTGTGAGGAGGGCTTTAGTGTCAATTCCTGCAATTCAATCGGAGATTCCTGCAATTGAATGTGCCGGTATTCCGGCTTCCTATAATTTTTCGATATTTCATTTTCGATTTTTTTTGCGCTGGAAACACAAATTCCTGCAATTCAACTATGCCATCTGGATCACTTCCGATTTCCGGCTGAGCGCTTCGCGTTCTAATTGGTAAACAACATCCCTTCCCTTACTCACCAGCTTGCCATTCAGCTTCTCACCGTTGATCGGAA
>JANYLL010000428.1 GCA_025357895.1 Ignavibacteriota bacterium | reverse complement strand
TAATACTCCATCACCATTTATATTGCCATGATACGGTATGGGCTGAAATGGCTGTATTCCCTGGTAATCATAGGCTGTGTTATTATTGATAACAATGTTCAGTCCGCCATAGGTAGTATAATCAAGGCTATTTCCTACCATTCCTACCGGTACGACCAAGGCATTGATAATATTATATCTGAATGTCAACGGCGGTGTCACAGTCTGATCTGTACCAAGCTGATCGTCATCGAGAATACGGATGCGAGTGGTATCGTCAAGCACCAATTTTCCTGTTGTCGGATCAGGAATACGAACGTCTGCTCCACCCCAGGTAAGTGTGTGATATGAACCTGCAGAAAGACCTACTCCTGATAGACGACTGAGCACGACGCCTGCAGAATTCACGACGTAGAACGTGACAGAAGTATCAATCGGTTGTGGTGGAGTAGCATTATTATATTGAATAACAATCGGCTGGTATGCGCTGGCAGTTTGGTAATGTTGCAACGCTGCCAAAGGTGTGCCGGAGTATGGATCGCCGATCATAAGGGTGAGTCCACCTGGCTCGTTGTTAGGATCAACGTTCAAAAATCTGAAAAAAGCATGGGTGGTATCGTTGCTCGAAGGATGGTTATCATCAATAATTTTATGATCTGCTTGCGGTCCGCTGTTACCGGAAATTAACCAGGTTTTTTGATCGCCGGGGAATAACGTAATAAAATCTTCCGCACATATTATACCGGAACCAGCAAACTTGGCAACTAAATGATAGGTCTCGCCGGCACTGCGGTTAGTCGGAAGATTATTGAAATATGGAGTAACTTTTCCATAGGTCATTGCTGTCGGCGTCTTTGATCCCGAATCAGCGGACGTTGCATTTTGCGGATACATATAGATTTGTATCGGCTGAACCTGATGATAATTCGCGAAGCGAATCTCAGCAAGGGCAACGTATCCCGGGTCAGTGGCAGTATCTTTACAGCCATTTATCGCAAAAGCTCCGATAACCAGAGCGAGAAAAGAAAATTTTAAGAAAAGTCGGTTTTTCATTATCTGTTATAAAAATTGCATCAAATTGAGATGTACACAACAACTATAAATACACCGGAATTACCCAAAAGTCGCAAGAAATTCCAATTATTTTATTATCAGCCTCAAAGATAAGAATACAAATATAAGAAGAATTGCTGACTGGTAGCGGTTTTTTATGAAAATTACTGGTTTTTCTAAGCAGCTTCTTAGTCAACCCGTCCCCAACAAAAAAGCAATAGACTCGCAGACTAAGAGTGCGCCCACTATAGAGAATGGAGACTATCCCTCGAAATTCTCCAAATAATACTTTACTCTTTCAGTAAACTGCACTCCGTACATACCGTCAATAATGCGGTGATCATACGAAAGCCCAAGATACATCATCGAGCGAATTGCCATCGTATCATTTCCTTCATCATCGGTAATCACTATCACTCGTTTTACGATTGCTCCCGTCGTCATAATTGCAACCTGCGGCTGATTGATGATCGGAGTGCCGAAGAGATTGCCATACATTCCGGGATTGGTGATCGTAAACGTGCCGCCTGAAATGTCATCAGGTTTTAATTTTTTCGTCCGGGCACGGGCAGCAAGATCGGCAACAGCTTTTGCAATGCCGACGTAATTCAAGTCCTGTGCTTTTTTGATGACAGGTACAATGAGTGCCGGCGGTAAAGGTGAGGCTTCAGCCGGTGGAATGCTGACAGCTACTCCGAAATTAATATCTTTTTTAACATGAATATTCGTGCCGTCAACACTTGAATTGATGAAAGGAAAATCTTTGATCGCCTTCACCATTGCTTCGATCATGATCGGAGTATATGTCAAACCAACTCCTTCGCGGCGTTTAAAATCATCTTTATTTCTCTCCCGAAATTTCACGATGCCCGTCATATCAACTTCTGTAACGCTTGTCACATGAGCACTTGTCTTTTTAGAGAAGATCATGTGCTCAGCAGTTTTCTGACGGATATTATCCATCGGAATAATAGTATCCGTTTCGAATACATGAGCAGGTCCTGGCGGCGGAGTTTTTGCTTTCGGAGATGGTGCAGATTGTTGACTTATCTGGCGCGGCGATTTGATATATCCTAAAATATCATTTTTGTTCACTCTTCCGCCAAGCCCGCTGCCGGAAATAGTATCAAGCTCGCCAGTTGAAATTCCCTCTTGCTTTGCGATCGAACGCACAAGCGGCGAATAAAAACGATTGCCGGAGCCTTTAGAAATTGTAGTAGCTCCGACGACAGGCTGTGCTGCGGGAACAGAAAGTGTTGAAGGAACAGGTGCAGGCTTCGGAGCCTCAGGAGTTTTTTCTGCTTTCGGAGCTTCAGTTTGTTTTTCTGATGGTTGTGCAGATCGAGTACCTCCAATAAATCCAAGTGTGGCGCCAACAGCTATCGTCTCTTTTTCCTGAGCAGAAATTTTTGTCAGGGTACCTGCAAAAGGAGATGGCACTTCCGTGTCAACTTTATCGGTTGAAATTTCGACGATCGGCTCATCTTTTTTAACCTGATCTCCTTCTTTTTTTAACCAGCGCAAGATCGTACCTTCAGTGATTGACTCACCCATTTTCGGCATCACAACGGCTTGTCCTTCACCGCCTGATTTAGCAGGAGCAGATTCTTGTGCAGGTTTTGTCTCTGTCTTGGACTCCGTTGGAGCTTTTGCTTCGCTCTTCGGCGCTTCTTCTTTGGCAGGTGAGGCAGCTTTTTGTTCAGGTGCTTGTGCTGTTTCTCCTGCTTCACCGATTACGGCGATCAATGCGCCGACTGCAACCGTCTCTTTTTCCTGAGCAACTTGCTGTAAGAGTGTTCCTGCAACGGGCGCAGGGACTTCTGTATCGACTTTATCGGTAGAAATTTCTAAGATCGGTTCATCTTTTTTTATAGCATCGCCCGGCTGTTTGAGCCAGCGGAGAATTGTACCTTCGGTGATCGACTCGCCCATCTTGGGCATCACAACATTTGTAGCCATCGAAAATTTTTCTTAGGTGATTTTGCGAATGCCGTATAACACGCCAAAAGAAAACTTCGCTCCGCAAAACATAATTGAATTATAATCTATCATAGAGGCAGGTTGTGGCTGAGCCCTACGGTAAAAATCGTAGTCTTATCTCCATGATCTCCGGCGTATTCCCAAGCCGCACCGGTGGTCCCCAGCTTCCTGCGCCGCAGGAAACATAAATATGGGTATTCCTTTTTTTCTTATATCCCCAGCTTAGCTCATATACTTTCTTCGTTATAAAATTTAGCGGCCATATTTGTCCATGATGCGTATGACCGGATAATTGAAGATCGGTACCGATGCTAACAGCTTCATCAAGTTTAAAAGGCTGATGATCCATGAGTATGATGGGTTTACTTTGATCTAAGCCTGAAGCCAATTCTTCAATACTCTTTCGAGTTTTCTTGGACCGATCTTCCCTTCCGATGATCATCATTCCTGCCACTTCGATCACTTCATCTCGCAATTCGGTGACGACGTGTTCTGAAATATATTTTACCGCAGGTTCAACTCCGCCGATATATTCGTGATTTCCGGTAATGCCAAAAACTCCATACTTTGATTTTATCGTACGTAAAACTTCGCCAAGATTTTCTTTAATAACCGGTTCGACATCGCCATCAACTATATCTCCCGGAAGCAGGACAAGATCAGCATTAATCGAATTCATTTTATCAACGATCATCTTCGTCCACGGACGGTTAATGATCGTACCAAGATGGATATCAGAGGCAACTGCGATAATCAGTTCTTTTGCAAATGGATTCCTTTTATTTACCTCTAAAACCAATTTCTTAATTCGAACATTTCTCGCATTCAAAAATCCTATAAAGCATATAAGACTTACAAGTCCTATATCTCCTAAAAGCACATAAAATTTTAGCTGAAGATATTCTTCCCCTGTTGGCAGAAAATGCCCGAAAAGATCAACTAATCTGACGAGATCCAGAACAATAATCGATAGCAAAAAATACAGAATAAATGCAAACCAAAACGAACCGATCCAGATAAAAATATCGCTGAGAACTGATAGGTATCTCTTTTCAAGAAACCGACCGATAATATAAGAAAGCGAGACAACAAGAAATACTATTCCGTACCAAAATCTAACCCCAGATGAAGCACACTCTAACCCTTCATAACCTCGAATAAAGATGTAATAATTGACAAGTCCGTAAAGTGAAAAAAAGATGGAGAAAAAGATGGCAATCTGGCGTTTTGGCATTCTACAATTGATTGTTTTATAGGGAGATATAAAGAGGAGCTATAGTTATTTCTATCCAAGTATTTTAGAATTTTAAGAGGGCGAGATAATGCCTCGCCCTTACTTCAATCCACTGGCTTATTTCTGAAAGATATCCGTTTGCTTTGCCTCAGGTGGTCCCTTTGGCTTATCGGTCGGTCCTTCTAATTTCTCGATTTCCTCGTCTTCATCGGCAGGTACATTTGCGATTGCAGCGACGAAATCTCCTTCATTAAGACGAACAAGTCTTACGCCCTGCGTATTTCGTCCCATGACGCGAATATCGCTAACATGCTGACGAATAACTAAGCCTTCTTTAGTTACAGCAATGAGATCGTCGTTATCTACGACTTCTTTTATAGCGAGCAGCTTCCCTGTTTTGTCTGTCGCTTTCATGGTGATAACGCCCTTGCCACCACGGCGAGTTAAGCGGTAATCGGTAACATCGCTGCGCTTGCCATAACCTTGCTCGCTGCAAACGAGAACGGTCGTATCCGTGCGCTTGGGTGCGATCATGCCAATAACCACATCTCCTTTTTCAAGAGTAATTCCACGCACACCTCCTGCAGTTCTGCCCATAGTGCGAACATCTTTCTCATTAAAGCGGCATGCCATTCCTTCGCGAGTACCGATGATAATTTCCTGAGTACCATCAGTTAAGCGTACATCTTTGAGCTTATCGTTATCGTCAAGCGTAATTGCCTGAATTCCGGTGCGACGAATGTTTCCGAATGCAGAAAGCACTGTCTTCTTGATCGTGCCATGCTCGGTGACCATCGTCACGTAATGATTCTCATCAAAAACTTTTACATTGATGAATGCCGTGATATGTTCATCCGATGGCTTTTCAAGCAGGTTTGCAATCGATCTGCCTTTTGCAATTCTTGAGCCTTCAGGAATTTCATGCACTTTGAGCCAATAGCAACGCCCGCGATCAGTGAAGAACATGATGTAATGATGCGTCGAGGCAATGAACATGTGCTCGATGAAATCATCCTCTTTCGTCAGCGCGCCGGTTATTCCCTTTCCGCCGCGTCCCTGACGGCGATAGCCGGAAACAGGTATGCGCTTGATAAATCCTGTATGCGAGATCGTGACGACATCATCTTCTTCGGCGATCATATCTTCGATCGTGAAGTCTTTTGTATCGTAGATAATTTCCGTGCGGCGTTTATCTGCAAATTTATTTTTAACTTCCGTAAGTTCATCGGAAATTATTTTCTTCTGAAGTTCTTTGGAGGCAAGAATAGATTTAAGCTGTTCGATAAGCTTCAAAAGATCGCGGTACTCTGCTTCGATCTTTGCGCGTTCAAGCCCTGTCAGGCGCTGCAAACGCATTTCAAGAATTGATTTTGCCTGAATTTCTGAAAGAGAAAAACGCTTGATCAAATTCTTCTGCGCCGTATCAGAATCCTTCGATTTCTTAATGACCTGAATAACTTCGTCAATATTATCGAGCGCAATGACATAACCCTCTAAAATATGTGCCCGTTTTTCGGCAGCATTAAGATCGTATTTTGTTCTGCGTACAATAACATCAAAGCGGTGATCAATATAATGCTTGATGACTTCGCGAAGCTGCAGAACTTTCGGAACACCGTTGACAAGCGCAAGCATGATGACGCCGAAGGTCGTCTGCATCTGCGAATGCTTGTACAAATTATTGAGCACAACTTTAGCAACAGCATCGCGCTTAAGATCGAACACGATGCGCACTCCGTCTTTATCAGATTCATCGCGCATATCGGCAATACCTTCAATCTTCTTATCACGTATCATATCGGCGATCTTCTCCTGAAGCGTTGCCTTATTGACCATGA
>JANYLL010000412.1 GCA_025357895.1 Ignavibacteriota bacterium | reverse complement strand
AGAAAACAGAGCAAAATATTTGGCTCCGGCAGAAGGATTAGTGCTCTGGAAAGTACGCTATCCTATGGAATTTGGCTTATGGGAATAGGGTAAGAATTCATCTCCAATGAATTAATAGCACAAAGAATTTGTAACTTATATGTCATTGCGAATCAAAAATTAACGACTTGCGCTCCATAAAAATATTTTTAATTATTTGTTTTCTTCAAGCGACTAATGTTTCCGCCCAATCTTTCCGTACCTATGCCGGAGAATTTTTGCAGCTTGGCGCCGGAGCACGGTCGCTTGCAATGGGTGGTACGGCAATAGCGACTGTTGATGATGCTTCCTCCGGGTATTGGAATCCGGCAGGTTTGTCTCAAGTGCCATACCCAACTATCACAGGAATGCATGAAGCACGGTTCGATAACACCGTTCAGCATGACTTTGCTGCCCTTGCTTTTCCTTTGGGAAAAGATGGGGGAGCGGCAATATCAATTCTGCACATAGGTATTTCCAATATTAAAGATACACGGGCTGCATTGATAGATATTAATGGTGATGGGATCTTCAATGGCGATGATTACATCGACTACACAAAAGTTAAATCCTTTGGAAATTACGATTGGGGAATACTCCTTTCGTATGGACAAAAAAAAGATTCACTTTTTTCATACGGAGCTACAGTAAAAGTAATTTTTCGAAAACTTGATGCCGATAATCATGCTACAGGTTTCGGAGTTGATCTTGGCGTTCGCTATCATCCAAGACCAGAACTGACTTTTGCTGTAGTTGGCCAGGATATTACCACCACACTAATTTCATACTCATCGGGTACGAAAGAACTTGTTGCGCCTAGACTAAAACTCGGCGCAGCGTATTTATGGGATATTTTTTCTGATTCTAATCATACGTTGTTGCCTGCTCTTGAGGCAACTATTCGCTTCGATAATCTCAGAAGAATAGCTGAAGTTCATGTTGGAGGAGTAAGTGCCGATTTTCTTTTGGGAGTAGAGTATCAATTCAAAAGACTGATAGCAATTCGCGCCGGTTATAATGACCTAAAAATGTTTACTATTGGCGCAGGAGTTCATTTGCCAAGACTTTCAATTGATTATGCATTCCAAAGTTTTAGTGCACAAGATCAACTCGGAAATACACATCGCATTAGTTTCAGCCTGAGTTTAGAACGCGATAAATGGAAGCGGTCTCAATAAAAAAGAGTATTTTTGCATAACAGACTTTTACTGAAGATATTTACATTGTCATTCCGAACGGATTTTTTTTTGCACAGCGTGCAAAAAAAAACGATATGTGGAATTTGCTAAAGTTTACTGAGAAATTTCTCGATAAACCTCAGGGATTCCTCAGTCACTCATTCGCTTCGCGAATTTCGGCTCCTTCGGCATGACAGAATAATTAAAATTTTTGCTCATGCACCGTTTTCTTTTTTTAGCCTTTCTTCTTACCGGATGCTCACTTTTTTACTCTAAGCCCAAAGCTGAAAAAATGAAGCCGCTCTATGAAATGAGCACGACACCTCTGGATGAGGAATACTTTCATTCGCCGACCGGTGATATTGCAGGACATATTCCTAAAGACTGGTTACAAGTCAACACGGAAAATATTGCTTCTCTTGAAAATATTCTTAGTGTTTATACCGACCCTAACCGTTCCAGAGCAATGGTCATGATGGAAATTCCTGGTACTGCTGATCTCAGGCGCATGGTTGAACGTGATGGAATCATAGCCCTTGCTGAAGAATCATTTCAATCTAAACTCAAAAAGCATTCAGATGTTACGCTCACACGTCAACCTGTTGTTTTTACTGTTGATAGTATGTTATTCGCTAACTATGAATATACACAGCAGTCTGAAGGTGAGAAAGGGATTCTTCATAACCGCGTAGTAGCATTTTCAGGCGGAGTAAGGTTTTACGAGCTTGCTATAGTAGAACTTCACCCTGTAACCGAGCCAAATCAATATTTGGAGAACTTCCGATTATTGCAATCTGTTGTTGCGGGGCTTGAAGGAGTAGCGGCGCTCGGGCAAGCCAATACAACTCGTTAGAACATTCAACTTGGGGTGTCGCCAAGTGGTAAGGCAGTGCCCTTTGGAGGCGCCATTCGTAGGTTCGAATCCTGCCACCCCAGCAAAAAGATCGTAGCGCGGGCGTCTTGCCCGCATTTTTAACATTAATGTGGATTGCAGGAAAGATGCCTGCGCTACAAACTCTGATGGCACAACTGAAACTCGTAGCGGGAAGAAGCAATAAGGTTTTTGCAGAAAAGATCGCCAAAGCGCTCAATGTAAAAATTGCTACGACGCAGATAAAGAATTTCTCGGATGGCGAGCTTTGGGTTAAGTATGACGAGAATATTCGCGGAGTAGATCTCTTTATTGTGCAATCGACAATGCCGCCGGCGGAAAATTTGATGGAGCTACTTATGCTCATCGATGCGGCAAGAAGAGCAAGCGCTGAACGTATTACGGCAGTCCTTCCGTATTTTGGATATGCTCGTCAGGATAGAAAAGATCAACCGCGCGTAGCAATTACGAGTAAGCTTGTTGCAAATTTGATAACTGAAGCCGGAGCAGACCGTGTGATCTCGATGGATCTTCATGCGCCGCAGCTCCAGGGATTTTTTGATATTCCGTTCGATCACTTATATGCTTCGAACGCATTTGCAAAACATTTTCGTGGAGAGAAATTAAAAAACCTTGCAATCGCTTCGCCTGATGTCGGCGGCTCGAAAATGGCAAGAGGATTTGCAAAAAGATTCGATGCCGATCTTATCATTATTGATAAGCGGCGTCCGGCAGCAAATGTTGCTGAAGTGATGAATATTATCGGTGAGCCTGAAGGCAAGGATATTATTCTTGTTGACGATCTTATTGATACAGGCGGCACATTCGCAAATGCAGCTGCAGCTTTAAAAGATGCAGGCGCCAGAAGAGTATATGGAGCGTGTACACATCCTGTACTTAGCGGAAAAGCTATAGAGAGAATTAATGCTTCACCGCTTGAATATTTACTTGTGACGGATACGATACCGCTAAAACAAGAATCGAAAAAGATCAGAGTAAAATCCGTTGCGAAAGTTTTTGCCGAAGCGGTGCGAAGAACTCACGACGGAAAGAGCATCAGCTCGCTCTTTGATGACGAGAAAGAGAAGAAATAATTTTATTTAACCCCTGACTGCTCGAGCAGAACAGGAATTTTCATAACCTCCGTTGGGCACTGCTTATTCCCAAGGTAGGCGCAGGGCTTTAGCCCGCGTGACTCTTTAATAAAGAGGTGCGTTCGCGGGCTAAAGCTCCGCAGCTACCGGAAGATGTACGTAAGTGTGCGGCGGCTGATGAAAGAAAACATACAATGGCAGATATACAATTAAAGGCAGAAGCGCGCCATAATTTAGGCGGCAGTTTTGCGAGAACATTACGCAGTTCAGGCAGAGTACCCGGAGTTCTTTACGGACACGGAGAAACTGCGATTACATTTCATGTAAAAGAGCTGGATCTTCGCCCGCTTATTTACACGAAAGAAACTCATATCGTAAATCTTGATCTTGGCGGAAAATCCACTAAGAGCATTTTGCGCGAAGTGCAATTCGATCCTATCACCGATCGCGTTCGCCATATTGATCTCATCATTCTTCATGCAGGTGAGAAGATCAAACTTGACGTTCCTGTTTCTCTTGTCGGTACGGCTGCAGGTGTCAAAGATGGCGGAATCATTGATTTCATCATGCATAAACTGACGATCAATGTATTGCCGGATCAGATTCCGGGCGTTATTGAAGTTGATATTTCAAACCTCACGATCGGACATGGCGTACATATCAAAGATCTTCCGGTCAATGATGCGTACGTGATTATTGCAGATGAGAACTCAGTTATTGTTTCCTGTACAGCACCAAAGGTTGCAGAGGAAGTCGTGCCTGGGGCAACTCCTGAGATTACCGAACCTGAACAGATTCAGGCGAAGGGTAAGAAGGATGAAGAAGGCGAGCCAGAGAAAAAATAATGCTTCTTTCATTTTAATAACAGACTCGCAAGTATTTCTTGCGAGTCTGTTTTTTATTTATCGTAACACATGTACATCTTCGCAGGCTTAGGTAATCCGGGAAAAGAATATGATGGCACGCGCCATAATATCGGCTTTGCGGTAGTTGATGAGCTTGAAAAAAAATTAGAGCGTTCATCGGGTTGGAAAGCAGGGAAGGGTGACTATTATTTTGCTAAAGGTGTTATCGGAAGTGAAGATATTATCCTTGTTAAGCCGATCACGTATATGAATCTTTCCGGCAGAGCAGTTCGCGATGTGCTTGCTTTTTACAAAGGTGAAATACATGATCTCGTAGTTATCTGTGATGATATTGCTATACCTCTTGGACAGTTGCGACTACGATTGAACGGCTCCGATGGCGGGCATAACGGATTATCGTCAATTATTTATGAAGTGGGCAGCGATCAATATGCGCGCTTACGATTTGGAGTCGGCGCAGATTTTCATTTTGGCGAGCAGGCAAAGTATGTGCTTTCAAAATTTAAAGAACCTGAAATGAAGTTGGTTGAGGATATGAAAATCAGTGCAATAAATGGCTGTATCGAAATTGTTCACAACGGCTTAGCGAAGTCATTGAATGTCATTAATATGAAGCCTAAATCCGCGAATCAATCTTAAAGAGATTCCGAATAAATACTGAAAATTGCTGTTAAGACGAAAAAATTTCGTATTTTTAAAGTCAGTATATTATTCTCATATTTTAAACCACAACAAAACGAATACTAAAATAACATAATGGAACTACTCATTATTCTTGGTATAAGTGTGATCGCTCTGCTTTTTGCAGGACTTTTCCTTATACCGAATGTACTCAAGCGAGACCAGGGCACACCTGCAATGCAGGAAATCTCAAACGCTATTAAACAAGGAGCAGAAGCTTTTTTGCGCAGGCAGAATAAGACGATCGCGTATCTTGCCGTAGCACTTGCCTGCATTATCTATATTTTATACGCATTCGTTCGTGCCCATAATGAGCATGATCCGGCAAGTTCTGCTAATCTTGCATTATGGACGACAATGTCGTTCATTTTTGGTGCAGCATGTTCTGTTGCTTCAGGGTATATGGGAATGTGGGTTGCGATCCGCACAAATATTAGAACAGCATCTGCAGCTCGTACAACAATGAACGGTGCGCTTCAGACTGCTTTACGCGGAGGTGCAGTATCGGGATTCTTCGTTGTTGCTCTGAGCCTTTTAGGAGTTGCAGGTCTTTTTGCCATTGTTCAGGCAATGGGTGTAACGGATGATCCGGCAAAGATTCCTCTTTTGATCGTAGGTTATGGATTCGGCGCAAGTTTCGTTGCGCTTTTCGCGCAGCTTGGCGGAGGTATTTTTACAAAAGCAGCCGATGTCGGTGCTGATCTTGTCGGTAAAGTTGAAGCTGGAATTCCGGAAGATGATCCGCGTAACCCTGCCGTTATTGCCGATCTCGTAGGTGATAACGTCGGTGATTGTGCAGGTCGTGGCGCTGATCTTTTTGAATCAACAGCTGCCGAAAATATCGGAGCGATGATTCTTGCAGCTGGTTTATATAAATCAAACGTTGCCTATTTCGAAGCGAATCATCTTTCGCTTATCGGAGTAATTCTCTTTCCTCTTGTTGCTCGAGCATTCGGAATCATTGCTTCAATGATCGGCATCATGCTCGTGAAAACGAATGAGACGGAAGATCCGATGAAGGCTTTGAATCGCGGATACCGTATCACGTCAATCCTCGTGATCGGCGGATTCTTTATTGCTTCGCGCTGGCTTTTAGGTGAGCAGTATTATTTTAACTTCTTTCTTTGCGGAGTTATCGGCGTACTTGCATCAGTAGCATTCGTGTATATCACTCAATATTATACTGAGTACATGTACCGTCCTGTTAAGTCTATTGCTGAGGCTTCACAGACAGGACCTGCAACAAACATCATCGCCGGTATTGCTGTAGGTATGGAATCAACAGGGTATCCGATTCTTGTTATTGGAATTTCTATCGTCAGTGCGTACTTCCTTGGTATGCATTCCGGATTACAGGATGCCGGTCTTTTCGGAACGGCTGTTGCAACGATGGGTATGCTTGGAACAGCAGCATATATTCTTGCAATGGATACATTTGGTCCGATCACCGATAACGCTGGCGGAATTGTAGAGATGAGTCATCAGCCTGATTCAGTTCGTGAAAGAACAGATCGTCTTGATTCAGTTGGTAATACGACAAAGGCTTTGACGAAAGGATATGCAGTCGGTTCAGCCGCTCTTGCAGCGTTCCTTCTTTTTGGAGCGTATATGGATGAGATCAAAAATTACGTTCCGACCTTTGACAAAGTTATAAATTTAAATAAGCCTGAAGTATTTGTCGGTGCATTATTCGGCGCAGTACTTGTCTATATCTTCTCATCGCTTGCTATCAAGGCAGTGGGTAAGGCAGCGTATGCCATCATCAATAACGTTCGCGATCAATTCAGAAATAATCCGGGTATCATGCTCGGAACTTCGAAGCCTGATTACGGTCAGTGTGTTGATATCGCAACGAAATCCGCACTTCAGAAAATGGTGCTTCCCGGACTTTTAGTTGTCGGAATGACTGTCGGAGTTGGCTTAGTATTCAAGTGGATATACTACGCTGGGGGAGCACTTCCAACCGGCGCAAGCGGCGCAGAGGTTGTTGGTGGTTTCCTTATGTCCGGTACGATCACCGGAATCCTGATGGCACTCTTCTTGAATAATGGCGGCGGTGCGTGGGATAACGCTAAGAAATTTATTGAGACAGGTGCGTATGGCGGAAAAAAATCTGATCCGCATAAAGCTGCAGTTGTCGGAGATACGGTGGGTGATCCGTTCAAAGATACAGCAGGACCTTCATTGCATGTACTTATAAAACTCTTAAGCACATTGACACTTGTTTTAGCTCCGCTCTTTATTTAATATAAGACGTCTTAGTTTTTTCGAAAGAGGACATGTCGAAGGGCGTGTCCTTTTATTTTTAAAAAAATTGATATTACGGGAACTCTCTCTCTCTCTCTAACCTATTTCATTAGGATAATTTATTGATTTATTTGAACTTCTCTCCTATCATTTTAATAAATTGTCCTATGAAAATTAAACTCGTTTTACTTTGCTCAATTGCAATGAACTTTGTTATTGGTTGTAAAGCGCCTGATATTACTAACCCTGCAAATAGAATGGGGCGAATGATGGTTGCGATGCGCCAAGGACAGACTTGTGAATGGGATGAAACAGTTATCGATACCGTAACGCCATCAAGCACCCTTAGTGATAGCAGTGCTGATTTTCGAGCGTTTTGCATTAATAGACAAATAAAGAAATGGCATGTAATCGTTTCCATTCCTGACTCCACAGTGCCACAATTTCAGATTACAAGAGCGGTTACACAATATGCTCAGCGAGATACAATGGGTGGGATAAGAATTTCAAAAGAAGTTATTTATGGAAGCCAGTATACCACATATGATAGCAGCGGCAATTTGGTGTCCTCAATTACCTTAAACAGCGGACCAGGGGACAGCGCCCAGGATTTTACTGAGTTTTCATTTTTCGAATATAGACCTGATACGGTTGTTAATGATTCGATGCGCACCAAATTTGCTGATACAATGTCTGCTCAAGGATACACGGTTACTAATTTAGGATCGAGTGGCTATAAAATTGAAGGAACTTTCCATGAAAGCGGGAAGAGTTGGAGTGTTACCTCCTACTTGGATCATGATTATTTAACAGTGACACATTCGGATGCTACCAGTAGTGAGGGTGTAACGACATCCGAGGAATATACATATTCCTCGATCAGTGGTTATAAAATTAATACATCAAGAATCACGACGACTTCTTCTACAATGCCGAATACATGGCAGGCAGCATTTAGTAATCTTTCGCCAGTGTACAATATTAGTCCAGTATTTACGAGCAGTCAAGTTCAAACTTTACAGTTATCAAATATTTCATTACCTTAATTTTTTTTAAACCATGAAAAAGATATTCTATGTTTTAACTCTGATTCTGTTGATGAATGCCGCTTTGGATGCACAAGGAATTTTTAACCATTTTTATTTACATGGTTGGACTCAAAATTCCGGACAGGTATTTAATCTGTCACAGTGGACCAATGCAAAATTTATAGATTGGAAAACGGGACCTGAATTATTTTCTTATAATTC
>JANYLL010000079.1 GCA_025357895.1 Ignavibacteriota bacterium | reverse complement strand
ATTCGCTATGATAAGCTCTGCAGCGCGCTTTTCCTTCTCATCATTTTGAAAAGCCAGTTCTTCATTAGCAATGATAAGCTCAGCGGCTCGTTTTTCCTTTTCTGCTGCGCGTTTTTCTTTCTCGGCGTTCTGGTATGCCAGTTCCTTGTTTGCAATGCTTAACTCAGCTGCCCTTTTTTCTTTCTCATCATTTTGATAAGCAAGTTCGATGTTCGCAATATTTAATTCTGCCGCACGTTTCTCTTTCTCATGGTTTTGAAAAGCAAGTTCTTCGTTCGCGATGACGAGTTCTGCCGCTCTTTTTTCTTTGACCTCGTTTTGATAGGCAAGTTCTTTATTGGCAATGACCAGTTCCTCAGCACGTTTTTCTTTTTGATCGTTTTGGAAGGCAAGTTCTTTATTTGCAATGATCAATTCCGCAGCACGTTTTTCCTTTTCTTTGTTTTGGAAGGCAAGTTCTTTGTTGGCGATGCTTAACTCTGCCGCACGTTTTTCTTTTTCTTCATTTTGGAAAGCAAGTTCTTTATTCGCAATGCCAAGTTCTGCTGCCCGCTTTTCTTTTTCATCGCTTTGATAGGCAAGTTCTATATTCGCAATGTTTAGTTCTGCCGCACGCTTTTCCTTTTCATCGTTTTGAAAAGCAAGTTCTTCGTTAGCGATCACTAACTCTGCTGCCCTTTTTTCTTTCACTTGATTCTGATACGCAAGCTCATTATTAGCTACGACAAGTTCTTCAGCCCTTTTTTCTTTCTGATCGTTTTGGAACGCAAGTTCTTTATTGGCAATGCTCAGCTCTGCTGCTCGTTTTTCTTTCTCTTTATTTTGATAGGCGAGCTCTTTATTTGCAATGCTTAACTCCGCTGCACGTTTTTCCTTTTCTTCATTTTGAAAGGCAAGTTCTTGGTTGGCGATATTAAGTTCGGCAGCACGTTTTTCTTTTTCATCGTTTTGAAAGACAAGTTCTCGGTTAGCAATGAGAAGCTCGGCAGCGCGTTTTTCTTTTTCATCGTCCTGGAAGACTAATTCTTTGTTCGCAATGACTAACTCTGCTGCCCGTTTCTCTTTCTCTTCGTCTTGAAAAAGAAGTTCTTTGTTCGCAATCACTAACTCTGCAGCCCTCTTTTCCTTTTCTTCGTCCTGGAAGAGAAGTTCTTTGTTTGCAATGATCAGCTCTGCCGCTCGTTTTTCCTTTTCTTCATCTTGGAAGATAAGCTCTTTGTTAGCAATGACCAGCTCTGCTGCGCGTTTTCCTTTTTCTTCATCTTGGAAGACAAGCTTTCTCTTTGCTACGCTTAACTCAGCTGCACGCTTTTCTTTTTCTTCGTTTTGAAAGACTAGCTCTTTGTTGGCAATGATCAACTCTGCTGCACGCTTTTCTTTCTCCTCATTTTGAAACGCAAGCTCTCTGTTAGCAATATCTAACTCATCCGATTTTCTTCTTTTAGCCATATAGCTGATTCGACAAAGTAGATTTGTGTAAAAAAAATGGGGATGAATGCATTGTTGAAGAACGTACAGTTCTTCAGGGCTCTACAGCGATTTTATGCTGCTACAGGGCTCTGCCCTGTAATAACAAAATCTTCTCTGGGCGGTTGAGAATTATTTCCTTTCGCTATAAGAATTAGCGCTTCATGAATGACTTTTTTGAGTTGAGAAAACTCAGCAGGCTTTCGGATATAATATTGGCCGCCCTTTTTGTAAAGCAGATTCACGACATCTTGTTCAAAAGACGTAGAAAAAATAATGACGGGGAGTTCTTTTAATTTTTCGTCATGCTTTATTTCAGATAAACACTCAAATCCATTTTTGCGAGGCATATTGAGGTCAAGAAAAAGGACTTGAGGCAGTTCGCCTACCTTTTCTTTGAGCAACTGCATAAGTTGTTCGCCATTATGCACGGTTGTAAGTTCTGTCGATACAGGCAGTTCTTCCAATGCATCCCTAAAAAAGAGGCAATCGTCTATATCGTCGTCTGCAAGAAAAAGAGTTAAATTATCTACGTCCATGTTACCGTTCATTAAACTTTTTAATTAATTCCATAAGTGCAGGATCTTTTACCATTTCCGGCTGTATTTTAAGCCACTCTTCTGGAATTGGCGCCAAACCATTTGCTACTTTCTGTTGTAATTCTGTATCCGAAGCATTACGTAAATATCGTACGAAGAAAATGTGATATTGATTCGTCAGGCTGTCTTCATTTCGCATCCGGAGATATTCTTCATCCCGAAGCAATTGCTTTCTGTCTCGTTC
>JANYLL010000365.1 GCA_025357895.1 Ignavibacteriota bacterium | reverse complement strand
CGGTAACTTCTGCAACGACAAATCTTCTTGCTCTTCAACATAATTCAACAGGCACTCCGGCGGCTAATTTCGGCACAGGCTTAGTTTTCAGGGGAAAAGATTCGACGACAACGAATCAGGATATGGCAAGTATTAATGCTATTTGGACTGCAGCAAACCATACTTCACATACAAGCGCACTGACTTTTTCAACCGATAGTACGGGGACTACAACAATTCCTAATGAAAAAGTACGAATTGCCGGAAGTGGGTATGTTGGTATCAACACAACGACTCCGGGTGTACGAATGCATATAAATGGTGGATATGCAACCACATCAAGAACAGATACGATCACCACTGGTGTCAATAATAACCTTCCAGTCGGTGATTGCTCATACCTTAGACTTACCTTTGCTTCCGGTGTTACTCCCGCACCATTTACCATGACCGGCTTAGCTGCCGGAGTGGATGGACAGCGCTTGAGAATCATTGATGTAACAGGACAGGATATGACTATTGCAAACATAAGTGCGTTATCCTCAGCAGGTAATCGTATTGAAACAGACGTCGGATCTGATATTATTGTTAAAGGTACTGCCCCTGTTCTTGATATGACCTACGACGCAGGACTTGGGGAATGGATGCTGGGTACACTCAATGCAAACCAAGTCATTGGTGGTGTTGGAAGTATTTTGTACGCATATAAGACAGTGAGTCAAACGATCACGAATTCGAATGTCCTCGCTGCTGATGCTGATCTGGTGTTCAATGTCTATGCAAATCAAACATGGGAAGTTTCGGGAGTTTTCGATCTTACCGATGTTAACGGAGCTGTTAATTCCGGAAATTTTAAATTTGCCGTCGTACCGCCAACAGGATCACCTAACTTGCGCGTATTTTATACAGCGAACGAAAACCTCAATGGAAATGGTACTGAAGGTGCGGGAGTATTATCCAATTCTGGAGTCGCCTCAGGAACGATCACTATTACGAAAGCCATAGATTGTTTCGTTCTTATAAATGGTATTATCAATACCGGCGCAAATTCCGGGACCATTCAGTTTAAATGGGCTCAGGATAATGCTAATGCCGATGGTACGATATTAAATCAATTCTCGTATCTACGATTGATGAGAGTTAAGTAAGGAGGCTTTTACGGTACTAATGTGCGGGCTACAATAGGCTGTTCCTTCTTAATTCTTCTATTTTGTGTACGAATTGAGGATCGCGACCACGAAGTTTTTCGTGAGTTAATTTCTTGCTTCGCGTCATCATCGTATATGCCATCTCCAAGGGATCAAGGTGGATATAGTCTTTTAAATTTTCGAAAAGAAGTAAGCTGTCATAAGCAAATTGCTGGTATTCTTCGATCTTCGGTCTGCGATTGGCTTCATAACTCTTTAATATCTCTGCGATATAGGGGCGAAACGTTGCTTCATCCGGGTCAGGCAGTGCCTGCCCCCTACGGAATTCATTAAAGAGCGCTATAGCATCTTCCAGCGCAAGCTTCGTCCCGCTTCCTATGGAGAAATGTGCCGTATGTGCAGCATCTCCCATGATCACGATATTCTCATGAACCCAATATTTATTTTTTACTAAGAGAAAATTTATCCAAAGTGAACGGTTCGAAAGCAGAGGATTGCCGCCAAGATCTTTTTCAAAAACTTTTTCTAAATAAAGACGTGTCTCATCTTCGCTCATTGAGGCGAATCCTGCATTCTCCCACGTCTCGGGATCGCATTCGACGACAAACGTGCTTGTCGTCTTATTAAATTTATAAGAGTGCGCTGCAAAAATTCCGGTGGCATTCTGTCTGAAGGTCAGAGTCAGCGCATTAAAAATTTTATTCGTGCCGAACCAAATATATTTATTGCTTCGCGAACTAAGTTCGGGTTCGAAATAGGAAGGATAATTTCTGCGAATGGTACTATTGACTCCGTCGCAGACAATAATAAGATCAGGCTTAGTGGGATCATGATCGAGATCTTTTATCTCTTTATGATATTCTATATTTACTCCTATCTCTTCGCAGCGAGCCTGAAGAATATTCAGCATCTTCAACCGCGATATCCCTGAGAATTTATTTCCGCCGATCAGAATATGCTCATCATCATGAACGACTTCAACATTTTCCCATGTCTCGAATTCTTTTGTGATCTCATCGTGGGAAGGCTTATCGTATTCTTCGAGATATTGCAAAGTCCTATCGCTGAAAACGACGCCCCAGCCGAAAGTATCATTGGGCCCGTTGCGCTCATAAACTTGAATGTCCCATTCCGGAAAATTCTTTTTTGCAAGAATGGAAAAATATAATCCGGCAGGTCCGCCGCCGATGATGCTGATGTGCATAAAATTTTAGATTATAATCACGTTTCACGACTGTTTTATTATGTCATTTCGAACGGAGCGATAGCGATGAGAGAAATCTTAGATAAGAATTAATCCAAGCTTGCTAAAAAAGAGGGAATAATAAGGATTTTATTTTTAGTGATAGATTTCTCTCTACGTCTTGCCACTCCCTTCGGTCGTGCCAGACTCCGTTCGAAATGACACATCAGTAATTACGTAATATTCTCCGCCCGCTCCATTGCCGATTCCGTTATTTCTTTCAATAAATTACTAAACGAAATTTTTGCTGTTTCTGCGCTGCGGGCAATGCCGGTTCCTTCGGATAGATTCGGATTCGGATTCACTTCTAAAATAAAAAGCTCACCATCTTTATTCAACCTCATATCGACACGTGCATAATCTCTCGTTCCCATGATCTCCGCTGCTTCAAGCGCATACGCTTTTGCCTTTAATGCAATTGCTGTCGGAAGATCGGCAGGACAATTGGGGATCGTCGTATGATAGGCTGGATGATGGGGATCCCATTTAGCCTGATAGCTGACGATCTTATAGAGATCATCGGGCATATCGTCGAAAACAATTTCCGAGATCGGTAGTGCTCTGCGTTTATTGCCATTGCCAAGCACAGCAACATTCAACTCGCGCCCTTCGATATATTCTTCGACAAGCGCAGACATCTTAAAATCCATGAGTGTGAATTCCACTCGCGCCTTAAGATCTTTCATGTTCGATACGATGCTTGCGTTCTCGATTCCGCCGGAGCCATCTTCGCAGGCTGGTTTGACGATAACAGGATATTTCAGACGATGGCGTGTTGGGAAATCTGCCATGGTGCGAACAGTAAAAGAATTTGCTGTAGGTAATCGGTGGGAGCGAAATAATTCTTTAGCAAGCGGTTTATTCTGACATGTTGCAAGTGCAAGCGGCGGAGCGCCGGTATAGGGGACTTGTAAAAGATCAAAAAAAGCTGCAACGCACATTTCATTTTCAGGCCGTCCGTGAAAAAATTCGATCAGATTAAAGACAACATCGAACTTACGTCGCGCCATGAAATTGAAAAGACGTTCGAAACGATCTTTTACATTATAGCTGATAACTTTATATCCTGCATCTACAAGTGCTGCCTCGATATTTGCATACTCCTGCTCCGCCGGTGTTTCATCGAGATCAAAATACGGAGTAAATCCTAACGCTTCCGGTGAAAGATCAACGGGCGTGCTCTTTGCCTCTCCGGTCGGAATATCGTTATAGAGTAGTGCGACGGTTGTTTGTTTTGCCATAGGGGATTATTTTCTCGTTTACGTGTCATTCTGAATGAAGCACATTCGCTGATCTCAGTCTGAACTCCGCGCAATGAAGAATCCCGCGATGGTTTGAATAGTATTCTTTCTTTAAACCATTACGGGATTCTTCTCTTCATCGCTACGCGATTCTGCTCAGGATGACACGAACATTCATTTTATTTCTAAGATGACGAAAAAAGAATTTTTTTTGTTGTAACAATGTACTACAAAAATACTTCTTTCTGTTTGCACTACAAAGAAATCCGCATTATGAGCGAACAAATATTATTTTCGGATTTTCAAAAAATCGATATGCGCATAGGAAAAATTATTACTGCTGAAGATTTTCTGAAAGCAAAAAAGCCGACATATAAACTGACGATAGATTTTGGTGAGGAGATCGGAATAAAAAAATCAAGCGCGCAGATCACAAAACTTTATTCAAAGGAAGAACTCGTCGGAATGCTTATCATCGCCATAACAAATTTCCCTGTGCGGCAGATCGCTGACTTTTTATCCGAAGTATTAGTTCTCGGAATTGAAAACGAAAATAAGGAAGTTGTCTTACTGATACCCGGAAAAGATGTGAAGGTTGGTGCTAGAATTTCTTAATAAATGCGGAATAAAAAAAGGCAGCCGATATTCGGCTGCCTTTAGAATGAACTCTCTCTGACGTTTAAAAAATATTTATTGTTTGATAACGAGAACGTTAAAGTTTTCGCCAGCCGGCATATTGACGGTATTATCCTCATTAAAGATCGTCCAGGCTGTTCCATTCCACCATACGCCATACCCTCCCTTAAGGAAGTTATTTTTATAGCTATGTGTAACGATCACGATATCCGTGGCAGCCATACCGGAATAATTCAGTATCGTTCTATTTAGTAATACATTCTGAGCAGTTGATGTATGAACATACATTGTCTTATTGGTGCCGGAAACCTTAATAAATCCGTTGTTAAGTTCAAGCACAGTGCCTGCAGTTGCACCACCAGAATAGGTAGCAAGAAGCGCAGTTGAACCTGCACCAAAGGCCGTTGCAGAAACACCATAGCCTCCGTCTCCATCAACACTTCCAGAGACGCCGGAACCTGTACCTCCGTGACGACCCCAAACACCTGAGCCAACTCCCGTCGTACCTTGATGGTCGCCTTTAATAGCTGCAGCGATATTACTTGGTCCTGAAGATGAGTTTGATATTGTACTTAATATTCCGACCGTTGATGAAGCTGTACTGGCTGTTTTCACTTCCAGCGCAGGCACAGTAGGGGAAGAGTTAGTTACTCCAAAATATCCCGCTCTGCCCGTACCATCTGTTGTTGAATGAAGAGCATCAGAAGAATTTGCTGAATTTGCAATCATAATATCTGTAGCGTCACCTTTTCCCTGAGTCTTCCCGGTGAATGCAGTTGAAGTATTATTGACATTCGTGATCTCAATGAACCCTCCTCGTCCACTGCCATTATTGCCACCGCGCAATCCAACACTATTTGCCGCTCCGTTCGAAGTACCCTCTAAGGCAACTGCAGTGCTTGCGGCATTTGATACGCTAAAATAGCCGGCTTGCCCTGTTCCATTGGTAAGCCCGCTAAGAGCAATTGCGCCATTTAGGGCATTGCTGACCTCGAAAATTCCAGCACGTCCAAGACCCGTGTTGCTGCCATATACTGCAGTGCTTCCTGCAGCGCCAGTAGTATTGCCCCACAAAGATGTTTGGGTGCTTAAAGCATTTGTCACTCCAAATACCCCCGCTGAGCCTAGTCCGGAATTTAATACTCCAAAAGCAGTTCCAGCTGCACTGATAGAACCGGCGTATGGAAGCGTTAATGAACCGCCCGCAGCCGGAGTAAGCCATGCAGTACCTCCGAGCCCGTTTGCCGTAAGTACCATGCCGGAAGTTATTCCGCTTCCATCAATTTTAGCTGCAGTCACAGCGCCATCGGCAAGTTTAGTAGTAGTGATTCCTCCGATAGCAACGCTTACTGAAGCAGTTGGCCCTGTAGGATTTGCCACAACTATTGACGGATCACTATTCTGCACGCCTTGAATTCCGGTTCCACCAACTCCAGTTGAACTGATCGTGAATGTCGAACCTGTATTTGTTATTGTTGTTCCTGTACCTTGCTGCAAAGTAATGGCTCCGGATTGTCCGTTCAATGAAGTAACCGCTCCTGTTGCTCCGGCAACAAGACCGCCTGATAAAGCCGAAAACATGGTGTAAGGAGCTGCAGAGATTGCTGTTCTCGGGCTCATTTCAGCTCCGCCATCAACAGCGACACCAAGAAAATATCCTTTATCAAAGGCAACCGAATTCGGTATCGTGGTGATCGAACCGATCATAACATTGAAAATACCTTTGACAAAGACTACACCTGTTTGATTTTCGGTATAGATCGAACTTGATGCTCCAAATGCATCATAGAGTTTAATAAGAATATTATGTGGTCCATCCGAGATAAAATGTCCCGATCCGTCCATCACAACACCCTGGTAGCTGAACATTCGCGGAAGCTGAGCACTCGCCGTTGAAAGCGTTGCTGCAAAGAATACCGCAATAAAAAGTGATAACAAGAAATGTTTCATGGTTTGATTAAATATATATATTGTAAGAATGCACTATTTGGTCGGTCAGTCTGGATACAAATATAAGGCAAAATTATAGAAATCGCACAGACTGACCTTAATACGTATAACGTTTTCTACGTAATTTTTGTGACAAACGGATTTATTCTATTGATAAGTTGATTAATATAAATGAGTTAAGGATTTTACTGATTCGGGATTCAGTCCGTTAAAATAAGAATTTGAATAGTGGATTCTCTCACCCTCTCACTGCGTTATCTATATTCTGTAAATTTTTACCAATTGAATGTACCCTGAATTAAAAACAGCCCTTACACCGGACGAGCGCGAGCACGAAATTTTACGTTTTTGGAAAGAGAAAGACATATTTCGTCGCTCTGTCAGCGAGCGCGAGGCTTCAAATATTTTTTCTTTTTACGAAGGTCCGCCTACGGTAAATGGTGATCCGGGAATTCACCATGTGATTTCTCGTACGATCAAAGATACGATCTGCCGCTATAAAACGATGCGGGGTTTCCGTGTTGAGCGCAAAGCAGGATGGGATACACACGGGCTTCCGGTCGAGATCGCTATTGAGAAGAAACTCGGATTCAAACATAAGCACGATATCATTGAATACGGAATAGAAAAATTCAATAAAGCTTGCCGCGATTCGGTCTATGAAAATATCGAACGCAAAGACGGATGGCAGGCAATGACAGAACGCATGGCTTATTGGGTAGATATGCCGAGTGCGTATATTACCTGTACACCTGATTATATCGAATCAGTTTGGTGGGCACTGAAAAAATTCTTCGACGCCGGAAAAATTTATCGGGGACATAAAATCCAGCCTTATTGCCCCCGCTGCGAAACAGCGCTTAGTTCGCATGAAGTTGCGCTTGGTTATAAAACGGCGAAGGATCCCTCAGTATTCGTAAAATTTAAACGGAAGAATACGAAAGAGGTTGAATATTTTCTTGCATGGACTACAACTCCATGGACATTGATTTCAAATGTCGCCTTAGCAGTTCATCCGGATGTTGAATATGTAACGGTCATTAATAAAAGAAAAGATAAAGCTGACGAGCGCTTAATTCTTGCAGAGCCTCTTTTGCAAAAACTTGACGGTGAATATGAAATTATTGCCCGGCATCTCGGCAAAGAACTTGAAAACGCTGAGTACGAACCGCTTTTCAATTACCTGACAACAAGCGAAGAACTAATGCAGTCGGCTGCTTATGCAAGCCTTATCGCAAAATCATTTAGGATCGTTGCTGATACCTACGTCACAACAGAAGACGGCACAGGCATCGTGCATCAAGCTCCTGCTTATGGTGAGGACGATTACCGCGTTTCGAAGAAGTACGGATTTCCGCTTGTTATCACGGTGAATGAATCAGGAAATTTCAAACCATTTATCACCCGATACGCCGGAAAATTTTTCAAAGATGCCGATCCCGAGATCATGGATGATCTCAAGAAAGCAGGGTTACTTTACAGAAAAGAAACCATCGAGCATACGTATCCTTTTTGTTGGCGCTGCGAATCACCATTGCTTTATTATGCACGTAATTCCTGGTATATCAAAGTCACTGATTATAAAGATGAATTAGTAAAGCAAAATAAAACCATCAATTGGCATCCGCCGGAGATCGGCGAAGGACGCTTCGGAAATTGGTTAGAAGATGTGAAAGATTGGGGAATTTCCCGTGAAAGATTCTGGGGCACACCATTTCCAATTTGGATGAGCGGGAATCAAAAATTTAAATTGTGTATCGGTAGTTTTGCCGAACTTGCACAACCCCATGAATTTGATGATGAAGAGATAGAATGGTATATAGATTCAACTGACAAAAAGGAAAAAAGTAGGAAAGTAAAAAGAAAAATTACATTTACTCCCTATCTAAGAAAGTTAGTGGAAGGTAAGATAGGGACATATGATCTTGTGGAGTTAACGGAAGCTATGTTAAAGGATTTTGATCCCCATAAGCCCATTGTTGACAGAATTACATTCCAGTCTGAAAAACACGGCTCACTCAATCGTGTTCCTGATGTGATCGATGTATGGTTCGATTCCGGTTCGATGCCGTTCGCGCAATATCATTATCCGTTCGAGAACAAGGAGATGTTCGAGAAAGCATTTCCTGCCGATTTCATTTCCGAAGGTATTGATCAGACTCGCGGTTGGTTTTATACGCTTCATGCGATCAATACTTTTCTTTTTGGAAGACCTGCGTTTAAAAATATTATCGTGAATGATCTTGTCCTTGATAAGCAAGGGCAGAAGATGTCGAAGTCAAAAGGTAATACAGTAAATGCTTTCGAGGCTATCAAAAAATTTGGCGTTGATGCCATCCGTTGGAATTTCATGGAAGCATCAGTGCCATGGAAACCGAAACTCTATAATAAAAGTGATCTCGTTGATGTAGAACGAAAATTCTTCGGCACATTAATCAACACGTATGGATTCTTCGTACTGTATGCAAATATTGACGGATTCAAATACAACGAATCACGAATCACGAGCCACGAATCACGCCCCGAGATGGATCGGTGGATTCTCTCGAAGCTCAACTCGTTAATAAAAGACAGTACTGCACAGATGGATGGCTACGACATCACTCGTGCCTGCCGTGCAATTCAGGATTTTGTCGTTGAAGAGCTATCGAATTGGTATGTGCGCCGCTCACGCCGCAGGTTTTGGAAAGGTGATATGAATGCCGATAAGCAAGCAGCGTATGAGACCCTATATGAATGTTTGTTGACGATCAGCAAATTAATAGCTCCTGTTGCCCCATTCCTTGGAGAAAAATTATACGCATCCCTGTCGAATCACGAATCACGAACAACGAACCACGATTCCGTTCACCTTGAACTCTATCCAACAGTAAACGAATCAATAATCGACGTTG
This sequence comes from Ignavibacteriota bacterium, assembly GCA_025357895.1. Classification (GTDB taxonomy): domain Bacteria; phylum Bacteroidota; class Ignavibacteria; order Palsa-1295; family Palsa-1295; genus PALSA-1296. The sequence continues at coordinate 2,207 of JANYLL010000365.1, read as the reverse complement.
CTCTGGAAACCAGAATGCACAAAGCACAAGTGATCTCTTCCCTTGTCCGCCAAATGAGAGAGCGTGCGAAGATAAAAGTGCGTCAGCCGCTTGAACGTCTTCTCGTTCCTTCAGCAAATCGCAAGGATATTGAAGAGCTTCGTAAAGTCGAAGAAATTATTCTTGATGAAGTGAATGTCAAGCGTGTCGAACATATTGAGTTCGGAGATTCCGATGTCATCAAACGCAAAGCAAAAGCGAATTTCAAATTGCTTGGCGCGAAGCTTGGCAAGCAGATGAAATCCGCATCCGCCCGCATTGCAAAAATGACAGACGACGAGATCCGAGCATTTGAACAGCAATCATTTATTGATTTTCCCATTGAAGGAGAGACTATTCGCATCGAGCGCGGTGAGATCGAGATCGTAGCAGAAGACGTTGAAGGATGGTTGGTCTCAAGCCAAGGGGGAGTTACGGTGGCTTTGGATACATCGCTTTCTCCGGCGCTTATTTCAGAAGGAATTGCCCGTGAATTTGTAAATCGCATTCAAAATCTCCGGAAAGATTCAGGTTTTGAAGTAACCGATAGAATAGTAATCGGAGTAAAGAATTTCAGTCCGGCATTAGGCGAAGTGCTTACATCACATAGCGGCTATATTCGGCAAGAAACGCTTGCATCGGATATCAAACTCAATCCTGACGGATCTTGTACTGATGGAAATGAAGTTGAGATTGGCGAGGAAAAGGCATTAATAAAATTATCGAAGACGGGGTAGTTTTTCACAATTCTCAATTTTCAATTCAAATGTCGGGGAGCATTTGCTCCCGAACTTTGTTGAACGCCGTTACTCATTTTTCCCCAATACACTTAATAAATATACTAAGGAGTATTTATGGCAAAAAGCACGAAGAAATCAGCTAAGTCTAAAGTAAAGCCCGTCACGAAAGTAAAAAAGGTGACGAAGCCTCTTGCAAAAAAGGCTGTTCCGAAACCGGCTCCTAAGAAAGCCGTAAAAGCTAGTGCCATAAAGAAAGTGATTGCAAAGAAAACGCCTATACCAACTAAGACAGCAAAATCAAAATTGATCGAATCAAAAAAAGCTTCCCCTGCAAAAAAGAATTTAGCACCTATGCAACTTACTGCTAATGATAATGATATCGTAGCTAATTCAAAATTTCGTTACAATGCTAAAGATCTTGATATGTTCAAGAAGGTTATCATTGAGCAGCGTGCCGAAGCCAGCGAAGAGTTTGATATTATTTCGCAGCAGCTAATGGATACGTCCGGTGAGTTTGATGGGGAGAACCAGTCTTTCGCATTGCATACTGCCGAGCAGGGGTCGGATGCTATGGAGCGTGAAAAGCATTTCCTGCAAGCTCAGCGCACCAGTGATTACATTAAGAAACTTGATGAAGCAGATGAGCGCATTCAGCGCGGCACCTATGGAATTTGCGTTGTATGCGGTGAATTGATCGAGAAGCAGCGTCTTTTTGCAGTGCCGATAACACAAAAGCATGTGCTTTGCAAAAATAATACGCAGAAGAAAACCTTCTCATCAACTTCATCTGAGGCTGCATATATTGCTCCGGAAGAATCTCAAGATTAGTACTTTATTTTATGTTATCCGACGAGACCCGTCCCACGCTTGGACGTCTTCTTTCGATCACAGCAATTATTGTCGTAATCGATCAGTTCACGAAAGTCCTGATCAAGGGATCTCCTTTTTTGGGTATTAAAGGAATTCCGTACGGAAGTTCACGTCCTCTGCTTGATGATATCTTTCGTATTACCTACGTCGAGAATCCGGGCATTGCCTTCGGCATCCAAATACCGGGGATGAAAATATTCTTCTCGATCTTTTCTGTTGTTGCTTCCATCGGAATTTTTATTTATATCAAACGTAATCGTTTTCGTCTGCCTAAATGGGAATTGATCGCTCTTGCGATGATCATGGGCGGAGCGATAGGCAATCTTATCGACCGCTGTTTTTACGGAGTTCTCTATGGAGAAGAATCCCTTTTTTACGGGCACGTTGTTGATTTTATTGATTTTGGTTATAAAAAAAATTGGTGGCCAGTATTTAATGTTGCCGATTCCTGTGTAAGCATTGGTGTGGTTCTTTTGACTTTAATGCTGCTTAAGAAAAAACCTCCGGTTCAGGAAGAAGTGATCCCTAACAATCAAGTCTCAGAATAGGACCTATATGTCCGATGAGACTCTTTTAAAT
>JANYLL010000343.1 GCA_025357895.1 Ignavibacteriota bacterium | reverse complement strand
CGGCGATTTTGTTACACTCTGCCGTAATATTTTCCACGAATTCTTATAAATCCATCAATACGCTGCATGAAGAAGTATTTTCTGATAGCTTTATTCCTGACTTTTGCACTCGTCAGCCAATCGTGCAAGAAAGAAGTTGAGATCCCCAAGCCCCCACAAAGCACCACACAGCCTGCCCCAGTTTACACTTTTGAAGTTGTTAATACCTGGCATCACGATCCCGATGCCTTCACGCAAGGTCTGCAATACCTGAATGGTGAGCTTTATGAAAGTACAGGATTGAATGGGAAATCATCTCTTCGTCGGGTCGAATTAACGACGGGAAAAGTGCTGCAAAAAATTGATATTCCGAATGAATATTTCGCAGAAGGCATGACGATCTTGGGGGACAAAATTTACCAGATCACCTATCAGACGCATATCGGATTTATCTATGATCTGAAAACTTTTAAGCAGCTTGCCACGTGGCATTATGAAGGCGAAGGCTGGGGGCTTACTAATGACGGGACCTATATCATTATGACTAGCGGTTCGAATAAAATTAATTATCTCGATCCGAGATCGCTTACGATCGTTAAAACTCTGGAAGTCTATGATGAAGGTTATCAGATCGAAAATTTGAACGAACTTGAATATATCAAAGGCGAAATTTTTGCTAATATCTGGCAAACTAATCGTGTCGCACGAATTGATCCTGTAACAGGAAAAGTAAATTCCTGGATCGATCTTTCAGGATTACTTTCTCCTTCGGAGCGCACCGAAAAAGTGGATGTCCTAAACGGCATTGCTTACGATGAAAAAGGAGATCGCATTTTCGTAACAGGAAAACTTTGGCCGAAACTCTTCGAGATAAAATTGAAGAAGAAGGATGGAGCACTGTAATGATGTCATTTCGAACGGAGTTTCGCTCGCCCAAGAGCGAAACGGAGTGAGAAATCTTTTAATAAAGATAGATCCTTCAGATCCCCATGTTAAGAAATAATGACTTATTCTTATTAATAGATTTCTCTCTTCGCTATGCGCGCTCCGTTCGAAATGACATCGATTAACAGTTTATAAAAGCAACAATGCCTCTTTCAGCCCATCTCTCACTTACCTTCAGCGTATCGCTTGAGTACGAAGAAATCCTTAAAGGATATTTCCTTATCAATCATGACGTGCAGGGATTCGAAGAATCTTCAACGGGATTACTGACGGTGTATCTGCTCCGCAATGATTGGGAGGAAGTGAATATGTTAGCGCTGAAAGAATTTGTTGGAACACTTCCTGAAAAAGAAATTCGTTTTCTCGAATCAGAAGAAATAGAAGAGAAAGATTGGAATGCGGCATGGGAAGCGGAGATCGAACCGGTAAAAATTTCGGATGAACTTGTTATCTCACCAAGCTGGAAATTAGATGATGCAAAAAAACTTGATGCGAAATATCTGATCATCATCGATCCGAAAATGAGTTTCGGAACAGGTCATCATGAAACGACAAGGCTTTGTTTAAAAGCAATAGAAAAAATAGATTGCAATAAAAAAACAGTTCTCGATATTGGCACCGGAACGGGAGCACTTGCAATGTATGCACTATTGCGAGGAACAGGATACGCAGTTGGAATAGATACTGATGAATGGTCATTCAAAAATGTCGTCGAGAATCGCGAGAGAAATTCATTTTCTGAAAAGCAATTTGATGTTCGTCATGGCGATCTTACTGCAACGGTTAAACCAGATGAACATTTCGATATTATTCTTGCAAACATACATCGAAATATTCTTCTCGCAATTACTGAAGAAATAAAAAATCACCATAAAATTAATGGTACACTGATTCTTTCAGGAATATTGGAATACGATACCGAAGAAGTTCTCGATGCTTATACAAAGGCAGGGTATAAACTCACAAAACAAATGCGGGAAAATGAATGGATAGCATTACATCTTGATTTATCTGCTCAATGATACAGGCAGCGATTGATATAGGGACGAATACTTGTCTTCTGCTTATTGCAGAATCGGATCACATTGGTGAAATGAAGATCACGAGCGATGTTCATTCGATTGCAAGACTCGGTGCAGGAGTTGATAAGACAAAGGTCATTCAACAGGATTCTTACGAACGTCTTCGGAAAATTCTTTTAGACTATAAGGAAGTTCTAACTAAAAATAAAGTTGAGTCTGTTGCCGCAGTCGGAACAAGTGCTTTGCGTGATGCACAGAACAGAGATGAGATTCTAAAAAAAATAAAAGACGAATGCGGATTTGAAATTGAAATACTAAGCGGCAAGGATGAATCGATCTGGAGTTATCACGGGGCGATCTGCGGTTTAACACATTCCCAGTTGCAAGGCAATGTTGCGACTTTAGATATTGGCGGCGGAAGCACAGAATTATCATTCGGAGTAAATGGAAAATATGTAAACGGCAAAAGTATTAATATAGGCGCAGTACGGATCAAAGAACGGTTTCTATCTGAAATCAATGAAGCATCGATACTATCGGCAAGAACTTTTATTGTTTCGGAATTACAAAAATCTTTTGCTGAGCCAATTCATACAGAAAAATTAATTGCTGTAGCCGGAACACCGACTTCCCTTACTGCAATAAAATTGAAACTGGAAACTTTCGATGAAAAAAAAGTTAATGGTACAATTCTGACTTCTGCGGAGGTTACTTCTATTGTGAAAGAAATTTTTTCTTTATCAACGGAAGAGTTAATAAAAAAATATCCTGCTATTCATTCTTCCCGTGCAGACATACTTCCTGCCGGAGCTTTGATATTTGAGGAAATAATAAAAGTTCTGGAATTGAGCACAGTCCAAATTAGCACTTATGGCTTGAGGTATGGGATAATGATCAGAGAATTTGAAAAGAAGATGGGAGTTGAAGCGGATGAATGGATTTTGAAATGATAATTCTCTCCAGTGGGGCGTCCGCCGTGGCGGACGCCCCACTGGACTCAGCTCAATTTCAAATAATATTTTTCACAACTTCTATAAACCTGTCAATTCCTTCGGTCTTTGTCAAACGCGAAAAAGAAATTCGCAATGATTTTGATGCGATCTCCTCTCCTTTTCCCATTGCCATAAGAACATGTGAAGGCTGAATACTTCCGGAAGTGCAGGCAGAACCATTGCTCACTGCAATATCCTCCAGATCAAATCTTATAAGAAGCGCATCGGCATCTAATCTTGTTAATACTTCCGGAACGAATGAAATATTTATAATTCCGCCAACTCCTTTTCCATCACGTGAAGAGTTAAAGATCACTTCCGGAATTAAAGAAAGTTTTGATACTGTATAGTCATGTAAATATTTTATATGCTTTTTACTTTCATCTTTGGCTGATTGCATTTGCCTGATTGCTTCACCGAATCCTACAGCCATAGCAACACTTTCCGTACCTCCACGCCTGTTGCGTTCTTGTGCACCTCCGTGATGAAGCTGTTCTATTTTTATTCCGCGCCGGATAAATAATGCACCCATACCTTTCGGTCCGTGGATTTTATGAGCAGAGACCGAAAGAAGATCGATGCCAAGATATCTTACGTCAATTTCTATTTTGCCTAATGCCTGAACTGCATCGGTATGAATAAGAGTATCGGCTGAGAGTGCATGAATCTCACCGGCAATTTCTTTGATCGGATTAATTGAACCGACTTCATTATTAACAAGCATGAGTGAAGCAAGGGTAAGATTTTTATCAGCTTCATTTTTTATACTTTCCAAATGTACCGATCCATCACTTCCAACTTTCATACGAGTGGCTTTCACGCCAAGAGATTCGAGAAATGCAACAGGCTCTAATACTGCATGATGTTCTGCCCCAGAGGTGAGTATTGATAATTCGTCGAAGCGTCTGCCTTTTTTTACTGCTTCGAAGATCGAACCCTTGATCGCATAATTATTTGCTTCTGTTCCACCGGATGTGAAGACGATTTCAGCAGGATCGGCACCAATTGCTGAAGCTACTAAAGCTCTTGCATCTTCGAGGGCAATATGTGCTTCCCTGCCAAGTGAATAAATGCTTGAGGCATTGCCGAATTTCTCGCCAAGATATGGCTTCATTGCTTGGGCAACATTCGGATCGATCGGAGTCGTAGCGCTATTATCGAGATAGTTCATGCAGATGGAGAACGCAACAAACATCTTTGCCGCTCCCATAAAATCAAAAAGGTAAACACACAGTAAATTTTACGGA
>JANYLL010000248.1 GCA_025357895.1 Ignavibacteriota bacterium | reverse complement strand
TTGCAGCATGAAGTGGATACAACTTCATCTCATATTGCCGTTCATCCTAATCCATGTCTTGAGCATACGGTTCTCACGTTAGAGAACAAAAGGAATGAACATATAAAAGTTTTTATATCGGATATTTTGGGAAAATTACTTATATCAGAAGAAACTCCTTCGGTTGACGGATTACAGAATTATTCTATTGATCTATCAACCTACCCTGCGGGAGAATACATTGTCGCTCTTTTTTCGCCATCATCATTGTGGAGCGGTTCGGTACATATCATCAAGATGGGTCCGGCAGTTCAACCCTGGAGTCTGGACTTAAAAAAAATGGTAGGAAGATAGAATGAATAGTAATGTAAAATTACAAATGTCGCAGACTCACTGTGGCGAGTAAGATGGACCGGGATTAATGGGATTTTACGGCATTCGGTTGGGCACAAGAGGCGGGGGGAAATTGTTTTAATATTTATGAACGAAATTATTTTTTTAGTTGAAGAAGCTGTCGAAGGCGGGTATAATGCGCGTGCCTTAGGCATCTCTATTTTTACACAAGCCGATACAGTTGAGGAACTGCGGCTTAATATCCGCGAAGCAGTAGAAGTTTTTTACGGAGATGGAGTTGCTCCGAAAATTATCCGCCTCCATTTTGTCCGCGAGGAAACTATTGCTGCATGAAATTACCGAGGGATATATCCGGTACAGAGCTAAGTAAAGCAATCAAAAAACTCGGTTACCAACCTGTCCGTCAAAAAGGCAGTCATCTTTATATGACGACCTTGCAAAAGGGTGAGCATCACATTGCAATACCTCTCCATGATCCTCTCAAAATAGGCACACTCTCATCTATTCTCACTGACATAGCCGAGCATTTCGGCTTAAGCAAAGAAGATATTTTGAATCAGCTTTTCTAATCTCGGTGACCCCACCACTCCGGAATCTTCGTGAGCACCTTTGGTGACTATTGCAAAAACAAGTTAATTTATGTTATTTATAATAAAAATACAGAAAAATATATTTTTTGGAAACTATTTTGATTGATATTTCGTTGTATTATTTGAGCAGATACACACTTCGTGAACTTATCGAATGCGGAGTCCGTACTCGCAAAAGACGCAAGCCGCTTGCGCCTTGTACTTCTATTGTAACCGAGTAGCTCCGACTTTCAGTCGGAACGGGGGATGAACCAACAGTCGGCTCTATTAATGGTTCTGTTTGAATTCGGTTGCCGAGCGCATCGAATATTTCAATCATTCCGTCATTTTGGTAGCCGGGAGGAATTCTGATTGTCATTGAAATTTTCGATGATGTTGGATTGGGTACGATGTTTTCGATCATCAATGATGAGATACCGAAATTCAGAAACGCCGTCATGCTTGAATCTCCGCATTCGGAGTTCAGCGTAAAATTTGTGACGATCTGCGGCGGCGTAACTATTTCTGTCGGGAGACATTCTTTTGAGCCTGAAGGAGTAAATGCCGTAAAAGCTGTAAGCGTAATTGGAGTAGTTACTGAATCACTTACGTAAGGATTCAGGATGAGCGTACCAAGTAATCCGATGCTAAGTTTTTGCGGAGTTGAAAGTGCAAGAGTAAATGAAACATTTGTTTTTGTCAATTGAAGAGGCGAAACAATTACTCCGTTTATGACAGAGCCCGTCATATCAAAACTTTGGGGTTCGAGAAGATCGGTATTCAGATCAAGCGAAATATTGATCTTCGCAACTTCAATCACACTGGGATCGAGTAACTGAATGGGGATCTTTACTTTTTCTAATGCTTTTGCTGTGAGATTGACATTTGGCAAGGAAAGTTGAATCACTACCGGTTGAATTCCGGCGCCATCCATTGTAACGGTGATCTCTTTTGATGTGCCGTCCGGCAGATTCAAATAGAAATGTGCTACGGAAGTTCTGGCACCATTTGCCTGCGGAATAAATCGTCCTTCAACAAGAAGGATCTTTCCGCTCGGCATCGGAATTTTAGTGACAGGATTAAATAAATAATCCGTACTTCCTGCTCCGATGAAAACAATGGTATCAAGTGTAAGTGAATCGCACGTTGTATTCGAAAGGGTAAATACGAATCCGGAATCCTTACACGTGAGAATGGCGCCGATGGATGTTACATTCAGCGAAAGTGTGCCCGGATCATTTGTGCCGGTGGCGATCAGCGTGATGTCCCGATCTCCTGCATTGGTCACCAGATGAAGAATGGAATTGTAATTTCCCAAGGTGATCGGTTTGAAACGGATCACGATCTTTGCACTTGTTCCCCGCAAAATATTCAGACCCTTTGAGGATTGAAGTACCGTATAACCTGTAGAAGATCCTTTGAAAAGCTCGTCAGTTATTTTCAGAGTGTCACAGCCGGTATTGGTGATCGTAACTTCTTCATCACGATACGAACACGTATTGATCGAACCAAAATCAAGGGACTGTGTGGAAAGTATAATTCCGGTAATGCCGCGAGTGGCAAGCCCGCTTAAGATAAGTGTCGTATCAAATCGCTGAAGGGTATCGTTATTATTGGTAGAATGAATCGTAAAGATATTGCTGAAAGAACCATCGGTCTTCGGTACAAAATGGAAATGCAGTAAGATGCTTGAATCATTTTTAATGACTGCAGGAAATGTGATCGGATCGAGACGGAACGGCAGATCAATTCCGATCGAATCCAAACGAATCGGATTGCAGGAAATATTTTTGAAAAGCAGATCTCCTTCGGTTGAATCGCATATCGTCGAAGTGATCTGCGGCTGAGAAAGTTTGTAACCGCGTACACCGAGCTTGCCGGATCCGGAAAGCGCAACAGTAGTATTTGAGGATGCCGTGATCATGGTTAACTTTCCTGAAAAAGTCCCTGTACTTTCTGGTTTGAATTGCAAGAGCACCTGACGGGATTCTCCTGCATCGAGTGTGAATGGACTGAACGAGGACAGAAGATTAAAGGGCGAGCCGCTTGTAGAAAGCGATAGGACGGGCATTGGTGAACAGCCAATATTCGTGATCGTAATTATTCGTACCGAATCATCACCGCAATCGCTGCGCAAGCCAAAATCCATTGTATTTCCGGGAGCAGCTTCGGCGATAAACGGAACATCGGATGAAGCAAGGCTTTGAAGTTTTATCGTAATGATCGTATCTTGTGTAAACCCATCGTGCTGGCGAAATGTGATACGAATGCGTTCAGTTGGAGAATGAATAACGCGCGGTCTGAAACGTATCGTCAGAGTATCGAATGTCAAATTACCCTTTCCAAAATATCGTCCGCTTGATGGCATACTGAGTTCGCCGATATTATCATCAAGAAAGGCGATACCGGAAATGATCAGAGAGTCACAGTCAGAGTATTGTAATTGTGTACGGAAATCGATACTGTCACAAAGTTTTGCAACAAGGGGAATTTGGGATGAAAGGGAACTGAGGGTAATGCGTCCGAGAGATGAAGCGGTAAGCGTACCGTCTCCGCCATCAGTTGTCTTCCATACCCCTCCTGTTTTATCAAAGGCGTAGACTATGGCGCCTTTGCCGGTGACGGCGAAACGTTTATCGTTATAATTCGAGGGACCTCCAACGCGTAGCCAGTTTTTTCCGCCATCGGTTGATCGCATAAATCCCGGCAAGCCATTAATTTTAGTCGTGGAATCCTGACCTTGTGCATAGATAACGCTTTTGCACCAGCGAGGTCCACCGATGCCGCCGGTTATCGCATCGCCTGATCCCGAAAACCGTAGTGTGAATGATGAGCCGTTATCAGCACTGCCAAGAATTTCAGATTCGGTAGAAGGAAAAATAAGATTGCGCTCACTTGCCATAAATAATTGCGAAGTAGCAACATCTGCATACGCCGTCCAGCCTTCATGTGGTAAGTCAAAGAAAAACCATGAATTGCCGCCATCGATCGTAATATACGTTGGCGCCCTGACCGTTCCTTCTCCTGAAGAGATACCAACGTTATCGTCTAAGAAATCCAGACCTAGTGCACCGGAGGAAGTTTGAATAGTTTGGAATGATGCTCCACCATCGGTGGACCGGCGAATACCTACGTACCGATCGGTGAAGAATATGCCTCTGGCTGTCTGGCGTACCGCAACAGGAAATTCAGCTTGAAACCAGAGATCCCAGCTTTTTCCGCCATCGGTAGTTTTATAAATTCCGCTCCAACCGTGTTCGATGCGTTCGCGAATCGTTGCCCAACCGGTATATCTGCCGCTAAAATAAATATCAGTGACCTGACCATAGAGATTCATATTTGGCATCAGCGATCTCGTCCAGCTTTTGCCTCCATCGGTTGTATAGTAGATCTGTGCAGGATAACCGCCCGGATAATTTCCGGTTCCAATACAACCTACATCTTGATTATAAAAAAATGCTGAGCTGCCGACCGTAGGAATAGTAAATATTTTCTGCCAATGCTGTGCATCTGCTTCCTGCCACAATGCAAAAATTAGTAAGCAGGATATAAGATATTTCCGTATCAATGGCTGACAACGATCCTTTCCAATTTGCCGGCACCGAAACTAACTATATAAAATCCATCGGCAAGTTCATGAAGATCGCAAACTATACTCTTCATGTTTTGAGGATGAAGCGCTAAAACTTCTCTGCCCAAAAGATCGCGGATAGAAAGATTTTCGGGAAGGTTCTTTGCCGAAGAAATCGTCAAAAGATCATTCACTGGATTTGGATAGACCGATATTTTTTCTTCCGATTCAGAGTTTACACTTGCGTTCGATATTGGTTTACCTATGCCGCGAAGGGTGATATTGCGATTACCTGCATTCGTTTGGATCACAAGTGATTCGAGGTAATCGCCGCTAAGATGCGGATTAAAACTCACAGCAAGATCCAGAGATTTTCCGGATGCGATCTTCACAGGAAAATTTTTCGATTGGAAAATAAAAATCGCCGGATTGGTAGAGTATATGGTATCTACCTTTAATACATCACATCCCGGATTGGACATCGTCACACTTATTTTTTTTATGGAGTCAAGCTCTATTGTCGAAAAATCGAGTTCATGCGATGTAAACGATAGAAGCGGACTTCCAGGAATGCCCGAACCGATAACATCAAAAAAGATCTGTTCAATATTTTCTGTTATTTGCGAATGGAATTTCAAACGGTAATGTGCTGTATCCCGTCCTATATGAGTTGCACGGTAGGAATATCCGATTCGCAGAGGCAAACTATCAGTCAGTAAACCCGGAACAAACTTTGCACTAAATGAAGGTGAAGGGGAAACCTGTTTCAGTGAATCAAGCACAATACCGGTGCATTGATCGAACGATGCGGTTACGAAAAATTGCGTTGCCTCTGCATTCGGGCAAAGCGAATTACTTATGCCGCTATCAGCTTGCATCACGATGCGATCATGCACGGAATCCGTAATAACACTATCGATCCCGTCACGAACTAAAGCGAGCCATCCGCTTTCATCCAGCCAAAAAAAAGTCGAGCCGCGATCAAGTGTTACACCTTGTTTTAATCGAGTGGAAGAAAAGAGCGCATTTCCTGCATCTTCAAAAAACCTTCCCTGGTCAATGGTACGATACAGAGCGTTATGACTTTTTTGGTCAGAAGATATATAAAAATTTCCGGAGCAATCACGTACACCGACAACCGGTCCGGCAAGGGTAAAGAAAATACTTGAGAGTGCTTGCCATGATTTGCCGCTATCAAGTGATTTTAAGCACTTCGCACCGCCGATATACATTGCATTGTGGGCGCGGTCGATATAAATAGAATTTGCTCCATCTAAAACTGCACTATCGAGAACAACGAACCAATTCCTGCCGCCATCGAGTGATCGGTAGAGCTTTGAGCCGGTGACGGCGATGGCTGTTTGCAAACTGAAAAACTCCGCCGATGAAACGATATCACCGGCTAATATTCCATTGCAGGCTTCGAATATCACACCATCAGTACTAAGACTGAGAGACGTATTAAAATTTGCAAGAATGCTCGTCTTATACACGGCAAAAAGATTGGAGTTTTGAATTGCTGCAATCCGCGAAAAATTATTCCATCCGTTACTCGATTTGTAAATTCCGTCACCCTGAACTGACATATACGCCGTTGAAGCATCGCGGATAATAATCGAGGTGATAGGACCGTTGGTAGAGACGAGACCGTTTATTGAACCGTTATCATATTTCGAAAGGATCCGAACGCCGTTATCATCAATGCCAATAAGGCCTGAACGTGTTGTCAGCATATCGAAAGACGATATATTCAGATCGGAAATAAACTTCCACGTCGGCAAATGCTGCTGTGCATGAGCGACGGATAAAGAAAGTATCAGACTTATAACAACAACTACTGGCTTCACAAATAGTACCCCATAAGGATAGGGGTATGCTTATAAGTAAAGCCAAAAATGGGGAAAATAACTCCATGCCTCTTCCTTTAATGCGTTTTGAAGAAAGAGGCAGGGTTAAAACAGTTGTCTCTCCTACAGCGCCCTGCGTCCGGAGATGATCCTGAAGAGAATCGCGATGATCGCAATTACTAAGAGGATATGGATAATGCCGCCTGCGCCCTAGCCGACGAAGCCGATTAACCACATGATAACAAGAATTACTGCGATTATATAAAGTAAGCTTCCCATAATGTTTAATTATTTTAAGTGTGAAGAAAATGATCTTTTGGGGAAGGTGTTCATACGAAGTTACGACATTTTTTAGGGAACGGATGTATTTTTTTGAAAAATTTTTCTGCCAACCGCTTCATTCTTCATAACTTAGTTTAAACATTGAAAACCTACAATCGTATGCTGTGAATTATGAAACACTTTTATTATCCGTGTGTAGTATCTTTGTATGTTAGAAACCCGCAAGCTTATCGTAAACCAATTTCGCAAATGAAGGAATAATATGTATAGTAATGAAAACATTGATAGCAGCCCAAAACAAAACTCAACTACAGGAATCCCAGAGCAGCCAGAACCCTCCGGATGGTCTGCAATTCCAACAAAAAAACTTTCTGAGCAAGCCGATGACCAAAAACAAGACGCTGAGCAGAAAGTTTATGCCAACTCGGATAGTCAACCGCCAAACCAAGAAACTGGCGGACCGGATAAGCCTACTGCATAAAAAAGTGCAATAGGAATTAATCAGTACGCAGAAGCAATTTTTCGGTGCATGGAATGGGGAGATCCATGGAGGAAATTGTCTCTGAGTATAAAAAGAGGCTGAAAGCTTCAATCTGAAGCCCTACGCAAAAAAAAATCCGAAGCTCGCACTTGCGCGAACCTCGGATTTTTCTTTGATAAATCTGTTATTCTTTATTTAACAGCCTTGTATCCTGCTTTTGCCTGCGTAAGATGTTCTTTTAACATCCGTAATGTCTTTGCAGCCATCTCAACCTTTTGTGTGCGTCCACCATCATTTTCCGAAGTCTTTGACGACCGAAGTGAACGTCAGCGAGTGATTGATTTTAGCCTATCTGATTATAAAAACATAAAATATAATTTTCAGAAACTTTTATTTAATATATATTGTTTTAATGATCAGGGATTGCTATATATCACCCCTGAGAATACCACCTAAAATCCCGTCCTGGGATGCTCCTTCTTCAATAAATAACTTACTCACCGGATACTCACCGGAACATACTCCTATGTTTGCACCCCATTATTTCGCAAAAGGCGGCGAGGCTGCCGTTATGAGCGAATTTCTATTACGCGGCTATAATGTTGCCGTACCTGCCGTTGATTCCGGCGACGATATATATGTTGTCGGCGATGCTGAAGCGAATCTTATTCGTGTCCAGGTAAAATCTGCGAACTGCAAGAAAAAGCCTTATGGCTTTTGCGGACAGGTGCGCATACGATTATCCCAATTACATGAAACAAAAAACACGCCGCTACTCTATATATTTGCAATGCGCTATTAAGAGCGATGGAATTTTCTTACGATCACGCGGGAAGAATTAGAAACCGAGCATGAATTTTACAACACCGGAACAGTCAATAAAGGATGGATCTGGTTTCGATTTAAATTTTTTGCGGGAGGGAAGAAAGTAACTTGCAGCGATAGAGATTTTTCGGAGTATATGGGGAGCCCTCACCCTAACCCTCTCCCGGAGTACTGGGAGAGGGAATAAAAACCCCTCGCCCGGTAATCCGGGAATTG
>JANYLL010000238.1 GCA_025357895.1 Ignavibacteriota bacterium | reverse complement strand
CCGGAGCTCCTTTGAGTTGTGTTGTGTCTTAATTGTTGGGAGTATTTGTCCTATGAAATCTTGTCTAATATAACGGGATTTTCGGATGGATGTTACAGTCGGATAGAAAATTATTTTATGAATAATGATTCATAATAGGGGTGGTTAAGTGACCTATTTCTCATAGTATTAAGGAATTGTTAATTCAGCGGGGATTGCAACGCAAAGAGACCGGAAATATGTTAAATATGCACTTCAATAAAAAAGAAATCTGATCCATGAAAGTTGGAATTTTGGGCACCGGGGATGTAGGTAAAGCCATTGCAAAAGGTTTTGAAGGGATAGGATACGATGTGATGATCGGATCACGCGATGCTAAGAGTGATAAAGTCTTAGCAGCAATTAAAGAAGTTGGGGCTAAAGCATCAGCCGGGACTTTTTCCGAAGCTGCAAAATTCGGAGATATTATTGCGATTTGCACCTTGGGTGCTGCAACGGAAAATGCAATTACACTTGCAGGAACTGATAACTTTTCCGGCAAAGTTGTGATAGATGTTACAAATCCTCTGGATTTCTCGAAAGGAATGCCGCCAGGTCTTACCGTCGGACATACCGATTCCGCCGGTGAACAAATCCAACGATTACTTCCAAAAGCACATGTTGTCAAGGCGCTCAATATTGTCGGGAATCCCGATATGATAAATCCCGATTTTCCGGACGGACCACCTGATATGTTCATTTGCGGCAATGATGGCGATGCAAAAAAGAAAGTAATAGAAATTTTGAATGGCTTCGGCTGGAGTTCAGTTATTGATATCGGCGGAATCGAAGGATCACGGGTACTTGAACCAATGACGATTCTTTGGGTTCTCTATGGTGTGAAGACCGGAGGGTGGCGCCATGCATTCAAGATGATTAAGAAAAGTTGAGTAGATCTATTACGAAATAAATGAATTATTCATCGGAAATACAAATTCAATCTGAATCACGAACCCGCAGAACGCGCATGACGCAGCGGATGCGGAATTTAGTAAGGGAAACTGAACTTCACCCTTCGAATTTTATTCTTCCACTTTTTGTATCCGATGCTTCAGCGAATTTCAAAAAAGAAGTTTCATCAATGCCTGGAGTATATCAACTTGGTATTGATAATATTTTAGTGGAATGTGAAAAAGCTTTAGAATCTAAACTCGGCGGAGTTATCCTTTTTGGTATTACCGAAGATAAAGATGAATCCGGCTCATCAGCACATCACGATACAGGAATTATTCAACTTTCACTACGAGCAATTAAAAGGCGTTTTCCGGAGTTGCTTGTTGCAACCGATGTCTGCCTCTGTGAATATACTTCACATGGTCATTGCGGAATCGTGAAAGAAAATTCCAGAGGAGAATTTGAAATTGATAATGATGAATCTGTTGAACAACTTGTCTTAGAAGCTCTCTCTCATGCTGAAGCAGGAAGCGATCTTATTTCGCCAAGTGATATGATGGATAGAAGGATCGGCGCAATTCGCGAAGCACTTGATGAACATGGTTTTGAAAATCTTCCGATCATGAGTTATGCTGCGAAGTATGCTTCGGGATTTTACGGTCCCTTCCGTGAAGCGGCAGGAAGCAGCCCGAGTTTCGGCGACCGCAAATCCCATCAGATGGATCCTGCTAATAGTGATGAGGCAATGCGAGTTATTGAACGCGACATTCGTGAAGGAGCAGATATTATTATGGTCAAACCTGCAATGAGCTACCTTGATATTATCAGAAGAGCAAAAGATGAATTTACTGTTCCCGTTGCTGCCTATCAGGTCAGCGGCGAATACTCGATGATCAAAGCCGCTGCCGCAAATGGCTGGCTGGATGAAGAGAGAGTAATGATGGAATCGCTTGTCTCCATCAAGAGAGCAGGGGCTTCAATTATCCTCACATATTTTGCTCTTGAAGCGGCGAAGCATATGGCTCAATAAAATAATATCGGTATTATTTACAGACTAAAGTTATTCACACATTCCTATCATCTTTCAACGGAGATGCCTTTGCGATTTTGTTGATAAAAACGTCTCCCCCTTCTTACCATTTCTAAATAAATTACTGTTTCCTTTTTTGTATTACGGCTAAACCCGCAGTTGGTATGGAAAAAGGAAGCAAAAAGAAAGCAGTAAAAAATAAGAGTATCGGAGTTGCAAGCAAAGTTCTTGCTGCCAAAAAATCTGTCTCAGCCCAAAAAACTATAACTGCAAAGAAAACCACAAGTCTTAAAAATCGTCCCGAAACAAAAAAGAGTTTAGCTCCGCAAAAGATCGGCAAGAGAAAAACCATTCTCTCCACGTTGCTTGGTATGGTACTTATTGGCGGCGCTGGATTTGGGATCACCGAAGCCAGTTATTACGGACGTCATGTTGATACTGACGATGCTCATATTGATGCAGAGATCAGCCCTGTCATTGCACGAATCGGAGGATATATTGACTCAGTTCGTTTCGTCGATAACCAACGAGTCAATAAAGGCGATACACTTGTCATTCTTGACGGCAGAGATTATAAAGTAAAACTTGAGCAAGCAGAGGCTGCATACGATGCTTCCAATTCTTCTATTACGGTCAGTGAATCAAATATTATGGCATCGGAGGCAAAAATTGGCGAAGCCGCAGCGAATGTCGAAGCAGCAAAAAAACTACTTGCCATTGCTTCAAATGTCTCGGAACGGAATTCTGCGATCACGCAACTTGCAGCAATGAATGCCAGATTGAATGCACTTCGTAAATATGTTGATTCTCATCGAGATCATCTCAAGTCTACATTCTCTTCGATTAATGTGAAAAAAGCGGATGTTGATTATGCAAAATTACAATTATCTTATACGGTGATTATTGCTCCGGTATCTGGCATTGTTTCAAGGAGGATTATTCAACCCGGTGAATATGTGCAGGGTGGTCAGTCGCTTTTTTCCATTGTTAATGACACCAGTATTTATGTGACCGCGAATTTTAAGGAAACGCAGATAGAAAAAATGAGAAAAGGTCAGAGAGTTGAACTTCATGTCGATGCGTATCCCGATACAGAATTTGAGGGTGAAGTCGGAAGTTTTTCGCCTGCCACAGGATCAACTTGGTCTTTGCTTCCACCCGATAATGCAACCGGCAATTTTGTAAAGGTCGTTCAGCGCGTTCCGGTGAAGATCAATATCTCCGGAAGTTCTGCTGAAAAAAGAATGCTAAAGCCGGGAATGAATGTGAAGGCAATCGTAAGCCTTGACCACTAAGCCAAAAGCAAAATATGGCTGAGCGCGGCGCAATGAAATGGGTCATCACTTTTACGGTGATCGTCGTTGCTACGCTTGAACTTGTCGATTCAACAATCGTTAATGTTTCGCTTCCGCAAATTATGGGAAGCCTCGGTGCAACAATTGAAGATATTGGTTGGCTCGTCACAAGTTATGCCGTAGCAAACGTAATAATCCTCCCGATGTCGGGATGGATAGGGATGCGGTTCGGAAGAAAAAAATATTTTCTTACTTCCATAATAGTTTTTACTGTTGCTTCTTTTCTCTGTGGTAATGCACAGAGTCTGCAAGCTCTTATTGCCTTCCGTGTTCTTCAAGGACTTGCCGGTGGCGGATTACTTTCGACATGCCAGGCAATTCTCTTAGAGACCTGGCCGCGCGAAGAGATCGGAATGGCAACGGCGCTGTTTGGTTTAGGTGCTATCGTCGGTCCAACCCTAGGACCGACGATTGGCGGCTACATCACTGATCATTTTTCCTGGCCCTGGATTTTTTATGTGAATATACCTGTCGGTATAGCTGCTGCGGCGATGGTAGTAGCATTCGTAAAAGATTACAGGCTTCCGATAAAAATGTCGATCGATTGGTCCGGTATTCTTCTCCTCATTGTCGGCGTCGGAAGTCTACAGATTTTTTTAGAAAAAGGCAACAGCGAAGATTGGTTTGCTACGCCCTATATCGCAATTCTTGCCTTTGTTGTTTTAATTTGCGGTATCCTATTTGTTTGGCGCGAGCTGAGTACTCCTCATCCCGTTGTGAATTTCAAAATATTACGCCACAAAAGTTTTGCTTTGGGCATCATTACCTCGTTCTTGTTTGGCTTTGGACTTTTGACATCTTTCTTTGTACTTCCTATATTTTGTCAAAATCTCCTGGGTTTCAATGCTCAGCAAACAGGCACAATGATCATGTATGGCGGTATTGCAACGATCATCCTTCTTCCGTTTGTCGGCATGGCATTAAAACGCGGAGTACCGGCACAGCTTATTTGTTTATGTGGAATGATATTTTTTTTAGTGTTTACACAAATGCTTTCGAGGTTCACCCTTTCATCAGGCCTTGAAGATTTTTTATTGCCTATTGTAATTCGCGGCATCGGATTAAGTTTGCTTTTTGTACCGATCACTACACTTGCACTGCAGGATGTGCCACCGGAAGAAATGGGACAGGCAACAGGCTTAAATAATATGATGCGTCAACTTGGCGGCTCACTTGGAATTGCAATAATCACAACGATTATCAGTTCGCGCTTTGCACTTCACCGTTCACATCTTGCAGAATATATTTCGCCGTATTCTCCGCATTTTAATGAGCGATTCAATATAGCAGTCAGAGGCTTAGTAGCAAAAGGCTATGGCTTTGTTGAAGCGAAACAACTCGCTTTGCAATCCATGAATGGCACGATCATAAAACAAACTTATTTGCTCACCTATACCGATGCATTCTGGATATCCGGAATAATATTCATGATCGCAATTCCATTTATTTTTATGCAGCGATTTAAGAAAAAGGTAAAGGTTGCCGAAGTTGGTTAGGAACAAAGCCATCGTTGTATAGGTTGTATATATTGTATTATTTGTATATACACATTATGAGTACATCATTAATTGTCCGCATGGACAAAGAAAAAAAAGAGCGCTTTGACCGTATGGCGCGGCGCAGAGGGAAATCTTCAAGTGAAGTTATCCGGGAATTAGTAGATGGGTACATCGAGCGCCATGATATGCGGGGATACCTTGCACCAATTTGGGATGAGATCAGCGCTGATTTTAAAAAACGCAATATCACTCAAAAAGATATTAATGAGGCGATTAAGGAAGTCCGTAAACAAGCGCGGGAAAAGAAAAAGTGAAGGTCGTCATTGATACGAATGTTTTTGTCTCATCCGCACGTGGGGGAAATCCAAAGGCAATCATTGATCTTCTCAACGAAGGTAAATTTATTTTATGTGTATCCAAGCCTATCGTAGAAGAATATTTCCGCGTATTCCAGCGACTAAAAATGCCACATAAGGAAATGGAGAAACTTCTATTTTATTGTGAGGGAGCAGATGCGGTCTTAGATGCAGAACAACTTCCTCAACTCAACCTTGTTGAGAAAGATCCCGACGACGATAAATTCATCGAATGCGCAGTAGCTCTTGAAGCGGATTTTATTATTTCTGGAGATAAAGCGCTTCTTGAAGTTGGGCATTATAAAAAAATAAAGATCGTTACTCCGAAACAGTTTCTCAATATTTTCCATAATAGATAATGAATTTTTCAAAAAGCATCTCTCTCTTCGAGCGTGCGAAAAAATCTATTCCGGGCGGAGTGAATTCTCCTGTTCGCGCATTTCGCGGAGTCGGCGGAACGCCGCTATTTATGGAGCGTGCAGAGGGAGCATATATCTGGGATGCTGACGGAAATAAATTTATTGATTATGTCGGTTCATGGGGTCCATTTATTTTGGGACATTCGCATCCTGCTGTTACTGAAGCAATAATCAAACAGGCGTCAAAGGCAACAAGTTTTGGAGCGCCCACTGAACTCGAAAGCGAACTCGCCGAACTTGTCTGCAAGATCATGCCGAGCATTGAGATGATCCGCATGGTGAATTCCGGTACTGAGGCGACGATGTCGGCAATACGACTTGCGCGGGCTTATACCAATCGCGAAAAGATCATAAAATTTGAAGGCTGTTATCACGGTCACGGAGATTCATTTTTAATAAAAGCAGGAAGCGGAGTTCTTACTCTTGGCGCGCCTGACTCTCCCGGCGTTACAAAAGGCACAGCGGTTGATACATTGAATGCACGCTTCAATAATATTCAAAGCGTAAAAGATCTCATTGCAGCAAATCCCGAACAGGTTGCTGCGATCATCGTCGAACCTATCGGTGGGAATATGGGAGTTGTGCCGCCGAAGGAAAATTTCCTGCGCGATCTGAGTGAGCTTTGTACGAAAGAAAAGATCGTACTTATTTTTGATGAAGTGATGACGGGTTTTCGCGTGGCTTTAGGCGGAGCACAATCGATCTATAATGTGAAGCCCGATCTTACGACGCTTGGGAAGATCATCGGCGGCGGACTGCCTGTCGGTGCGTATGGCGGCAAGCGCGAGATCATGGAAATGGTTGCGCCTTCGGGACCTGTCTATCAGGCAGGGACATTAAGCGGAAATCCATTAGCAATGGCTGCAGGGATTGCAACGCTTACGGTATTGCAACAGGAGGATCCATATCCTGCGCTTGAAAAGAACGCTGCATATCTTGCGGATGCTATTGAAAAAAATATTTCTGATTCAGGAATTGCGGCAACGCAGACGCGAGTCGGTTCGATGATGTGCCTTTTTTTTACCAATCAGGAAGTAACGGATTTTGATTCTGCCATCACTTCAAATAAAGAACACTATGCAAAATATTTCCACTCTATGCTCGGTAGCGGTATCTATCTTGCTCCATCGCAATTCGAAGCAATGTTCTTAAGCGCCGCACATAGTGATGATGATATTGAGAGAACGATAGAGGGGAATAAAATTGGATTTGGAAGTTTAACCCCAAAAATTTGAATTTCATTAGTAGGTTTGAAAATTGTCGTATATTTGGATTAGGAAATGCCACGGAATATAAGGTCTCTGTAGGTTCGTCATTGTAAAGAAGGGAAAAGATGTGTTTAGTCGTGAAAAATTATGAAGGTGGCTGCAAGAAAGAACATATTTTCAGGGTTCGAAACAGGAGCAATGCCCCC
>JANYLL010000231.1 GCA_025357895.1 Ignavibacteriota bacterium | reverse complement strand
CAATCTTTATCTCATCATCAGGGCTGGTATAATGCCAGTCATCAACAATAAGAAATGCCTTGCGAAAAATTTGTAAATTACCCGGAATAAAAACAGAATTTCTACTTTTATATGTAATTTTATCTTTTTTTGTAGTATCGTTGTAAGCGATGCTGAAGGAAAAATTTCCGGCTCCATCGGTTTTTGCAGAAGCATACGTTGAATCATTACCGATAAATTTCTTCTTACCGCCAATTATTTTATACTGCCTCATTACGAGTCTCACATTCATATTCTTAAGCGGAAAAACGACTGCACCTACTACTTTGTATTCATCTGGATCCGCATAAGCATATTTTAGTACTCCTTTTACCGTACTCTGAATTCCAAAATCTGGACTTTGTGCATTAACGATCTTTTTTACAACAATTTCACTTTTAACTGAGAAAATAAATATATCGCTATATCCTTCATTGCGCGCAAACGCCCTTCCACTTAAATCCACTGCACGAACGCGCCACGCAAATGAAATGCCCTTTTTAATTAAGTTAGCTTTGTCCGTTGGTAATAGAAAAGTAGGAGCACTTATATTATCATCTTCTGCAAAAGATGTATTCGATTGAAGAGCTTGGGTCGGTGACTGTCCTTTCAATACTTCGACGACCTTAAGTTGATATCTTACACTGATGCCCGAAGGAGGTGTTACGGAAGTCCACGTAAAGTTCAAGGGGGGTTGTTCCAACTCTACTTTATCTTGCGGTGATACGAGTTGAGGTGCATTTGCGTATGTAATGGAAAAATTTGAACACACATTTTGTGCTAATAGTATAGGCTGATGTGAGAGACTCTCAAATGCTAAGCAAATCTGATACTCGCCTTCCGGTAACATCCCCGTCCGTAACATCCCAACTTTCTGAGCTTCATTATATTGCAAGCCTGTTGAACCGATAAAATTATTATTTGTAAGTATGGTCGGTGAGGGATACGCATTAATATTCTGTGGCGACGATTTGCCGCGAAGCATTACAGTATTTGTAGAAAGATTACGGACTTCAAAAAGAATAATGATCTGAGTAGGGGCTGAACCGGAATTAAAAATAGTCAGCGTGCCGATGGAAGCATTTGACCGCCATTCTTCAAGATATGGCGTAGGGCGAGATCCGAAATTAAGAGTCGCCCTCCATTGAGCTTGTGCAAAACATTGTGCGCTAAATAAGAAACAGCAAAGGGTAATAAATAGGCGAAAATATTTCTGTGCCATAATGAAGTGATATTGCGAAGCACAAATATATGGAATAAAAACAGCCTATCTGAGTTAATTGATTTATTCTATTTTTTTCCGTCCCACTCGATATCCTTAACTTCAGCAAGATGATTTGCTTTGCGGGCTAAAACAAAAAATAAATCAGAAAGTCTATTCAGAAATTGGACGTCGAAAAGCCCAATTTTTTCGGTTAGAGAAAGACCAACAACAATGCGCTCAGCGCGACGACATATAGTTCGGGCAAGGTGAAAATACCCTGCAAGTGCAGTACCGCCGGGGAGAATAAATTTTTTAAGAGACGGAAGGCCAACTTCGGCTTTATCAATCGCCGATTCCATTTTTTTTACATCCCCCTCCAGGATACGAGGTACTTGATACGTCGTTTTGGATTCCAAAGGCGTTGCAAGATCAGCCCCTAAGACAAAAAGTGATTTCTGAATATCCTGAATAAGTATAGCAAATTCTCCTGATCCGGCTTGCGCACCAAGTACTCCCATGACGCTATTGAGTTCATCAACGGTCCCATAAGCTTCAATGCGAACGGAATTCTTTGAAACTCTGCCACCGCCGAAAAGTCCGGTCGTTCCGTCATCGCCTGTTTTTGTGTAAATTTTCATTGTACGATAAATACTGGAATATTAAGTGCATGTCTGACGGGTGAAACAGTGGTTCCAAAAATTAGATCTTTTAATCCTCTGTGTCCGTGCGAGCCCATAACTAAAAGATCAATCTTTTCATATTCCCCAATGCGAATAAGTTCTTTGGGGGCTGAGCCGAAGCCTATCACCGTGCGGACATCCTTATGCTGATGAACATACAATTCTTCTTTTAACTTTGCAAGATATTCTTCCCCATGCCGTGCTGCAGTATCATGTGTTCGTTCTCTAAGGAAAAATCCTGATGCACTTGCCACAATATGAATTAAAATAATAGATCCGTGATCGGCACAAAGTGAAAGCGCCTGTTCGATAACTTGTTTATCTCTCTCATTTCCCTCAATGGCAACTCCAACTTTAGCATATTTAACAGAAGATGAGATTTCGCCAAATTCTGCTTTGGGCATTGAAATAGTTTTCTCAGTCAATCGGCTGAAAAACGGTTTGAGGAGGATATAAAGTAATAAGAATCCAATTGCTACAAAAAAAGGCAACGCCAAAAACCCGATGATCTTTTCTGTAGGTGAGTTAGAGATCAGTGCATTCGTCTCTTGTTCGATCAAAAGATTGATATTCAATACTAGCACAACACCGGCTGATATCCATGCTAATATCTTCACCCAGAGTTTATTTGCAAACTCACCCATGATTTTTCGCTCACTCGTGAAGTGCACTAGTGGGATAATCGCAAAAGCAAGCTGCATGCTTAAAATAACCTGGCTTAAGATCAGAAGTGAGAGTGTAGACCCTTCGCCGAATAGGGAAATCACTAAAGCTGCAGGAATAATAGCGAGCGATCTTGTAATAATTCGCCGCAAAGCAGGACGAATTCGCAGATGCAAAAAACCTTCCATAACAATCTGGCCGGCAAGAGTGCCGGTGATCGTTGAAGACTGACCGCTTGCAAGTAATGCAACAGCAAAAAGAATACCTGCAAATTTAGTCCCCATTAACGGAGAAAGCAGTTCATGGGCTTGCTGAATTTCTGTTACTACTTTACCGTGTGAAAAAAATACAGCCGCTGCTAAAATAAGAATAGCGGCATTGATAAAAAATGCAGCGTTGAGGGCTAAAAATGAATCAAGCAAATTATATTTGCAAGCATCACGCTTCCCAGCCGGAGTTTGTTCGAACTCTCGCGTTTGAACAAGTGCCGAATGGAGATAGAGATTATGGGGCATTACAGTTGCACCAATTATACCGATGGCAATAAATAGGCTTCCGGAAGGAAGCTGTGGAATTAACCCACCTATAACGCTATGTAATTCCGGTTTAGCGAGAAATATCTCTATAATAAAGCACATCCCAATAAGTACGATCAGTGTCAGGATAACTGCTTCTAACTTTCGCATACCAAGGTGCTGCAATGCAAGAAGCACAAGAACATCAAGAGCAGTAATTAATACACCCCAGATCAGTGGCAAACCGAAAAGGAGATTAATAGCTATAGCAGTGCCGAGAACTTCAGCAAGATCACATGCGATAATCGCAATCTCGCATAATATCCATAAAGCAATGGAAACGGGTTTGGAATAGTGATCACGACATGCCTGGGCTAAGTCTCGACCGGTAACAATTCCTAAACGGGCTGAAAGTGTTTGAAGCAAGAGCGCCATAAGATTCGACATGAGGAGTACCCAGACAAGTGTATATCCGAACCGAGCACCTCCTTCAAGATCCGTCGCCCAATTCCCGGGATCCATATAGCCGACGCTTACTAAATATGCAGGACCGCCGAAAGCAAATAAACGGCGCATCATACCCTTATTCTGATGAGGGATTGATACTGATTTATGTACTTCAGCTAATGAAACTTTATTTTCCATTATATTTCATTACTGCCCTGAAAAATAGATTTTAGAGCAAGGATCTTCTTGCGTAAGCTTTCTATTTCTCTTGGAGATAATTCTTTAGAAGAAGGTTTTTGGTAATAAACCTCAAGAGCGTTTAATTCGATCAGCATATCAGTAAGTATTGTTAATGCTGTTCCAATCCTGCCTTCGATCTCACCTCTCATGAATATCTGATCTTCAAATAATGTTTTATATTCAGACATATACACTTCTCAATTCATGATCCATGACAAATTTGATTCCTGGTGCATATCCGAAATACCTACGTATACTTCTATCTCGCCTGCGGAGTCCGTTCTCCACGACAATAACAATTGCTCCCCCTTCTTCCAACGAACGCATAGCGTTGATAGTTGGCATACTCACAGAAAGGACGAAGAAAACAAAACATTTCGCGAGTGTTCGTGAAATAGAAACTATAACGATCCGACAAATATCATTTATCATGAGACAATGAACAATTACGATTTAGGTTATGCTCCTTAGTTTGCGCAAAGCAAGCATACTCATTGCTCCTTCGAAGACGGTTTGAGGACTAATAGACGTCATGCATTCATGCGTATGAATAGGACATTCATTTCCTCCATGCGATGCACATGGCCTGCACCATAAATATTCATTTTGGATAATCTGCCCAATATCTGAGGGAGGAGCAAATCCAAATTCAGGGACGGTAGGTCCGTAAATGACGATGTTTGGAGTACGGGTAGCAGTAGCAATATGGACAGGAGCACTATCAGTAGAAATAAGCAAATCGCAATACGAAATCACTGAGACAAGTTCTTCGAGCGATGTTTTAGAGGTAAGGTCTATTACATTATCAAATGTTGAATGATCATTGTCTTCTAATAAACTTTCTTTGACTCCAATAATTATTATGCTGTAATTCTTATTCAGTAGAAGGGACAGCAAGCTTATATACTTAACATATCCCCACTGTTTCGTTTTCCAAACACTATCAGGCGCTAGGGCAATAATAGGTCGCGGTATTTTTTTTACTTCTTTCGGCAAGAATATCTCGGAAGCTGCTAATTTTGGAAGTGTTCTAAGATCCGCATCGGGGAAAATGACTTGTAATAATCGAATGGCTTTTGTAGTATGTGGTTCATTAATTTCTATAACTTTATGAGTTAAAGTATTGTAATTCCCATAACCAATTATTTGCGGAGCGTTCAGTCGTTCGATTAGCATTCTCGTCCGCTTTGAATTATGGAGCGTGAAGACTATGTCAAAATTTTCTTGATTCAACTCATCTGCCTTTTTTCTAATTCCATCTATACCACTTTCAGAATTATACTTATCATAGATCAATACTTGATTTACCGATGGTGAGAAATTTATTATTCCGGCAACTTCAGGGCGAACAAGATATGTAATATGAGCATCGGGAGAAAGCCTGCGCAATTCTTCCGCAAGAGAAAGTGCAATGACGGCATCGCCCAGGAAGGCTGTCTGTATGACAAGTACTTTCATAGTTAAATGTACTTCCAACGTCTATGCTGCCATAGCCATTGCTCTGGTTGTCTGCGGATTATTTCTTCAAGGAGATGGGCATGGCGGTGTGTTAGTTCATGGACATTTTCCTCTGTAATATCTAAAAGATCATCAAATCCAATACGATGAAAAGTTATGAGATAATCTCCTCCAGAAATTCGAAGGCATTCGGCAAAGAGCATCGGAGCTCGCGTCTGAAGTGCCAGGCGCGCAGGACCCTCGACCGTCGGTACTTCCCTGCCAAAAAAATTTATCCGAGTGCTTTCCCCGGGTGCAGCCTGATCTGCAAGTAATGCAATACAACTTCCATTGCGAAGTACACGATACATCTTTCGTATATCACCGGAATTAATAAGTGTGTTTCCGGTACGTATGCGCATTTTTTCTAAAAACCGTTCTGTGAACGACGTCTGAATATTTTTTCTTACTATCGAAAAATTCTCTTTTAGGATTCTTGCGCCCCCTAAAGCAAGCCATTCCCAATTTGCAAAGTGTCCCGCCACCACGATCAATCCCTTTTGTTCGCTCAGAAGTTTTTGAAAAAGCTCAGGATTAGAAATCCTTATCCGAGATTCAATTTTTTTTATACTAGCAAACCGTAAATAGAGCATCTCTGCAAATACAATGCCAAGATTGGCATACGCTCCAATAGCTATTTTATATTTCTCATGTACTGTTAACTCAGGGTATGCATTATTGAGATTTTCAAGTGTAACCCTTTTACGTATACCAAAAACAAATGCAAGTTTTGCAAAGTGAGCGCCGAAAGTTTTAAGTACTCCCCTCACGTAGAAAGAAAATATTAATTCGTACGTTTTGCTTCTTGATAATACCAATTAGGCTCGTACGTCTCGCCCTGCACATTCGAATGAACCAGGACGAATTTTCCACCTCCCTGAATATCGACGAATGCAAATATAGGGTGACTGCCGGTAGTCAGTGTCAGTTTCTTATTAAAATATTCCCACGTTATATACGGTTTTGCATTCGTAGTATGAAGCTGACTGACAACATATCGCTCTTCGGGCGCTCCATAGGTTATATAAATCCTCCCTCTATCGGTTTTCCACCCGGGTGTTCGTTGATAGGTATATTTCTTGTTTGCTTCATCAACATTTTTATAAAATACCCTGTAAGCGGATAGTGGGGTTGAAGAACCTTCCTCTTTATCCTTCGAGCGCCAGAATTGAAACAAGAACCGTTGCTGCCGTGAGGCATCATGAATTTTTTTCCATGCTTTTGATAAATCGGAAGGAGCTATATACATAGCTTGATCGCCTTTTTCCTCTAATTCCAATTCTGACATCTTACTGATTTCTGATGATGAGAAAATTGACTCCTCGTCCATAGCAGGAGAAGAAGGAGCATTGCTTTCATCTTCCGAAAGCTTCATTCCGCTATCATAAAAAAATACTTTCTGGACTGTTGTTTCAATATTTCCTCCACGCTTGATCGCTATTTCTAGAATGTAACTATCGGTCGGTAATCCATCTACATCAATAGAGCCTACCAGCGGAATCGTTGATGCAGCTAATACCTGCTGATGTGAGTTTGAGAACATTTCGTGCTTCTGACCATCAAGAACACGCGTTATGACTTCACAAGTACCACTAGATGCCACAGCAGACTTAGGTATATAGAGCTCTGTATAATAATTTAACCTGCTATTCGATGAGCCAAATACTTTCGAAGGGTTCGGTGTAATAAGATATCCAACCTTTTCAAAAGGATTAGTATGATCGTTTGTGGGCACGAGGCTATTTGCAAATTCGATCCCACTCAAGAAAAATTTATCGCCGTTAGCTACAGGAGTATAAAAATTGCGTTTTATCGTATCAAATACTACTAAATCTTTATCATTTTTCGAACGAAAAATCAGAACGGCTTCGTCGTTTGGCTTTATTTCGGATGTTATTACCGTACCGTCAAGCACCAGAGAATTTTTTAGGCTATCGAGCGAAGCTCTTGTTCCATTAAAAATATTTTCCTTCTTGATATCTTTTGAAGCAATAACTTGTCCATTACGCCATATTTCAGCGCGTGCATTGACTTCGGCAACCTGAGTATTACCTCTTTGATCGAATCGTAACACTCCATGCAAAAGTGTATAATAAATCTCCAGTTGGACCTTACCTGAATCCCGTACAAAAGCAATAGCATCCATTTCAACTGTTCCCTGCTGCGTTTGTGCCTGCAATGAATTGGTGGTTAAGATAAATCCAATGAAGGGTAAGATGATCTTTCTCATAGCTATATAAAGATGATGAATTTGCACTTACGTATACGATATTTATA
>JANYLL010000230.1 GCA_025357895.1 Ignavibacteriota bacterium | reverse complement strand
AAATTCCGGATTAAACTTTCGGCGAGTACTTTTTTCCATGATCTGACAAATAGTTTTTTAGGCGAATAATTCCACCGTAACTACCTGTCCTGATTTTGGTGGACATCATAGTATACCGGGCATTGCAGAGGTTGGTCAGATAATCTTGCCCGAGGCAGCTATGATTGCCCTTTGCAATTTCTATGGATTCTAGCTAAAGATTCATCATGGGCAGAGATGCAAATCTTTCGCAAAGATCACTCCGATGATACGATAACCTTTAGTCACCTGCGAAACAGAAAATGGAAACTGTTACGATACTTGAATGAAAAAGCGGATTTCTCTTTTGCCGATGTAGATATTGACCAGAGTAATGATTCGATAAAAATAGGATTGGACTTCGGTTATACTGGAATATCTTATTATGCGAGGAGGGATTCGGAATAAAATTCGGATGGACTGAAGTCCGTCCAAATAACAACTACTAACTAACGACTAAAGACTGACTGCCTACTTCGGCATTTTAATTTTCACCGTCAGATCTTTTGGATTTTGATTAGCTCCGGTATATTCGATCTCCAATGTCGTAGAGCCCGAGCTTGCCTTAATAAAATTCGGAAGCGGAAAACCTTTTTTGTCAAAGAGTCCTTCGTAGGTAATAGTGATATCAGGTTTTGGAAGCGTGGTGCTTTCAAAAGAGATAACGTGATTCCACCTCTCATATTGCATGATCGAAAGTTTTGCTTTATCCGTGAGGTTAGCGGGAAGCCTTCCATTTAATGTAATTGCTTCAGTGCTCTGAGATGCAGCTCTGTGGATATAGAGAATATGTCTGAATTCAGAAATTGAACGCAGCACTGCCGTATCTCCTAAAGCAAGCTGACCGTTTGGTGCTAATCCATAGATAACATCGGAAAGCGACTCCAAAGTCAAGCCTTTCATGCCGGTGATTTCTTGCAAAGTTTTAGGATCAGGCTTGCCGCGATATTTTTCTCCTTCAATGGCATTATAGAATTGATATTCCTCCGGCGCTCCGAGAAATTTCGCTCCGGTGATACCAAACGGTCCGCTGACTATCATGCTGAGTGAATCAACTCTTCGCGGCTCTTTTGCCGATTCTAATCGTTTGGATTTTAATTCAAAATGCCCGCTTTGGGATCCGCCGTCAGCGCCAAGGGTAATGCTGCCTTCAGCGCTAAGACTGCATGCAATTGCTGAAGCATCGTTCAGGCAATTGAGGACTGCACCCAGAACCTGCTGATCGTGGTTATCGCTTGGCGGGATATTCGTATTTTTCTTTTCTTCTGTAGCCGAATGTGAGGTGCAGCTATTAAGAGCGAAGAGAAAAGGAATAATGATTAATAATTTCATTAAAATTTGTACGGCTTATGTAGTGGAACGTTACATGTCTGCTTTTTAGTGGGGCGCAGTTCTTTATTTCTTTGACTCACGGGCTAAAGTCCGTCCCACTGGATCAATCCATCTGTTTATATTTAGCTCTTACTACGTACTCCGGCAATGCCTCATAATGCCACCATTCCCGTTGCAACTGATGGAATCCGGCGCACTTCATAATAGAGCGAAGTATTGATCGATTTGCGAATTGCTGGTTTGTAAGCTTTCCTGAATGCAGAAAATTTGCTTCATACCGTGGCTCGGCAAGTTGTGTAAGGTCATCGTACCCTGTTCCCATATCCAATTCTTTTCCGTGCTCATCCAGGAGGGAAAGGTCTATCGCAAAACCATAACAGTGAATTCCATAACTCGGATAAGCAACATAATGTGCCTGCGGCGTTCCTCTGACATGTTGGTATAATTTTTTCTGTACCGATATCGGACGGAAGGCATCGAAGACAATAAACTTCCAACCCGGTTTTTCCTTTGCCAAAATTTCCGTTGCCTTCTGAAATTTTGCTGCAGCGAGCGGATGAAGCGAACAACTATACTTATTCGTATCGATAATTATTCCGCAAAAATTATTCGTCGAAGCATACCGCTTATCGAGTTTGACGTTGGGATATGTATTGATGTCAATAAAATCCTGATGCGAAGAGGGAAGCGGATGGATCGGTGGCTGGGCGAAACCATTCGGTGAATAGAAAAGAGTAGTTATGATTACGAACAGAGCCAGTTTACTTTGCATCATTACTCGCCGCTAATAAATAGTAATGTGCCTTCGTTCAGCAAGAGAAGTTTATCTTTTGCAAATGAAGGGGAAGCTTCAGGGGTAAGCCCAAGATCGAAATGCGAGTATTCATTGCCTGTTGCAAGGTCAAGAGCATAGATCTTTCTATCTCCGCATGTTGCATACACGACATCACCAACAATGATCGGCACACCGACTATTTGTCGCGGCAACTCTTTTTTCCATTTGAATCCTTCACCCGCGCGAGAATCAATGGCATAGATACTTGTACCATTGCCAAAGACAAGAGTATAATTTGATAATGCAAAATCTGTAGTTCCTTCAACAAGATAGCCTGCACCGAAATGCCAGACGCCATGACCTGTAGTTTTATCTATTGAATGTATTACACCTGTCAACGAGGACCCATAAATATCAGATTCATTGATCACTGGCGTACCACCTGATCCATCGAAATGCCAAAGCTCCTTGCCGCCTTCTATACCTGTTTTTGCATTGATGGCATACATGCGCTGCCTATCATTACCGACAAAAATAACATCGTTATCGTAGGCTGGCGATGAGGCTTTTGAAAGAACATTGAATTTCCACTTGAAGGCGCCGGTCTCAGATTTTAGTGCATAGACAAATCCATTTAACGTGGTAAAATAGACCATATCGCCATGAACCAATGGAGTCGTTATAACCGGACCTTTCGTCTCATACTTCCATAATAATTTCCCGTCGCTTCGTGAAAATGCTGCAAAAAAATTATTTTTAAAGCCGATAAAGATTTTGTCTTTTGTGAGGGCAGGTGCACCTTCGATAGCGCCTCCATTTTCCAATTTACAAAGATTCCTTATTTCATTTGGCGTGACCGAGAACACAATGCCGCTATCTGTACCAATATAAGAAATCCCTTCATAGAATGCAGACGAGGCATTCGCAAATTTCTTACCCTCAATCTGAAAACTTGATGTCTTCGCCGAGAATTGTTTTATTGGTTGACCCTGATAAAACCGCGTCCGGTGCTCGATGGATTTTTGACCATCTTCCGAAGCAGCATCTTGTGCATGTAAAGAAGGAGAAAATAGTCCTATTATAAAGATAGAAGCTGCAATTATTTTTAAATACACCATGTGTAGATATCTAGTTTACTCAGCAAAAATACGACATA
Organism: Ignavibacteriota bacterium; assembly: GCA_025357895.1. Classification (GTDB taxonomy): domain Bacteria; phylum Bacteroidota; class Ignavibacteria; order Palsa-1295; family Palsa-1295; genus PALSA-1296. The sequence continues at coordinate 5,749 of JANYLL010000230.1, read as the reverse complement.
ACGTAAAAATACTTTTCGAATTACGGAAACTCTCTATAGGTGCTCATGATGTTATAGGTACCTATATGAGCACCATGCGTGGAACTACATTGAATTTGCATAATCGCTTCGAGACGCGAAGCACTGAGGCTTTTGACGACGGCTGGGATAAATTAGATGAGGATTTGCAGCTTCCTGTTATTCCCACTCAATTTATTGCCGACCAGACGAAGTCCGTTATCAGTTATAATGACAGCCCGGATCTGCCGATGGCAGCAAGTATCAACCCTTATCGCGGCTGCGAGCATGGCTGCGCTTATTGTTATGCACGTCCTTCGCATGAATATCTCGGATATAATTCTGCACTTGATTTCGAGACAAAAATCCTCGTTAAGCATAATGCACCCGAACTGCTTCGCAAAGAAATGATGAAGCCTTCATGGAAGCCCCAGGTCATTGGGCTTTCGGGCAATACCGATTGCTATCAGCCTGTGGAAAGAAAAATAGGAATAACGAGAAAGATTCTGGAAGTCTGCCTTGAATTCAAAAATCCTGTTGCTATCATTACGAAGAACTCCGTCTGTGTGCGCGATATTGATATACTTTCGGAGATGGCAAAGCTTGATCTGGTAATGGTTAATTTTTCAATTACAACGCTTGATCTGAAACTCTCGCGCCAGCTTGAACCGAGAACTGCCGCGCCTTTAAGAAAGCTCGATGCAATGAAAAAATTAAGCGAAGCCGGAATTCCCTGCGGAGTCAATAATGCGCCCATCATTCCCGGATTAAATGACGAAGAGACGCCGCGCATCTTGGAAGAATCTGCAAATGCCGGAGCCATCCACGCAGGATATATTATTGTCAGGCTCAGTTACGGCAACAAAGATATTTTTGCCGACTGGCTTCGCCGCAACGTGCCGATGGAAGCCGATAAAGTTCTCAAGCGCATCATGATGGTTCGCGACGGCAAGCTCAACGAAACAGAATTCGGTACACGGATGAAAGGCGAAGGAGCCTACGCTGATTTCATCAAACAGCAATTCAATGTCTATTGCAGGAAATATCATTTGAACGAAAAACCATTTCATCTTTCAACAGAGCATTTTCAGCGACCGGGGACGTTGTTTGGGTAAGGCGTTTAAGCGGCTGGTTTACTTCACAGGATTCTTTTCTCCGTTCTTCATGCTGTGGCATGAAGAACTCCGCTCAGAATGACACTTGAATCGTGATCTATCGATGTTGACGAACCCTTTCTGAATTCTCTCCGTATCATGGCTGTTAACGATAAGCTATAAATTTTATCTGATGACAAATAAAGGAAATATACTCTGGGTTGATGACGAGATAGATCTGCTCAAACCGCATATCATGCTTTTGGAGCAGCGCGGATACTCCGTGCGCACGGCGACGAATGGCTCTGACGCAATAGCATTGCATCTTGAATCACCTGCCGATCTTATTTTTTTAGATGAGATGATGCCGGGATTGGGCGGCTTGGAAACCCTGAACGAAATTAAATCGAAATCTCCGGCAACGCCAATTGTCATGGTCACGAAATCCGAAGAGGAAGATCTTATGGAGCAGGCTATTGGAAAAAAAATATCCGATTATCTCACAAAGCCTGTTAACCCAACACAAGTGCTTCTTGCCGTTAAGAAATTTTTAGAGGGCAGGCAGATTCTTGGCGAAGCTATCAGCCGCGACTATACTCAGGAATTTGCGCGCATGGCATTCAACTTACAGACTGCCGAAACTGCGCAGGATTGGATCGATCTCTATGTAAAGCTTGTCAGTTGGGAAATGGAACTCGATGAGCATGGCGGCTTGGGATTAGCGCAAACACTCGGTGAGCAGAAGCGCGAGATGAATGCAGAGTTCGGAAAATTCTTCGAGCGCAATTATAAAAATTGGGTTAATACAATTTATACACGCGATAATGCTGCCAACCGTCCGGCACTATCACCTGATGTAACAGAAGAATGGGTGCTTCCTACATTAAAAGAAGGCAAGCAGAATGTTATTTATTTTGTCATTGATTGCATGAGGCTCGATCAATGGAAGATCATGGAACGCGAGATCCGTGATCTCTTCAAGATCACTACCGATTATCATTTCGGTATTATTCCATCGGCGACTCCTTATGCCCGTAATGCAATTTTCAGCGGACAGTTTCCATCGGATTTCGGCAAAACTTTTCCCGATACCTGGAGCACAGGTGATGACGAGCATTCGCAGAATAAAGATGAAGCACTGATGCTGAAAATGCTTTTGGAGCGCAAGAAAATAAAACTTCGCAGCGATCTGAAATATATTAAGATCATTGACCGCGATTTCGGTGCAGGCATTGCACAAAATATTGTAACCTACGCGCGCAATCAATTTACGGCGATCGTTGTAAACTTCGTCGATATGCTGGCGCATACTCGCAGCGATTCGCCGATCTTAAAAGAGATCGCACCTGATGAAAGTGCATATCGCTCGCTGACGCGTTCATGGTTCTTGCATTCAAGTCTGCTTGATATGTTTCAGGCTCTTGCACGGATTCCGAATATGAAAATTATTATCACGACCGATCACGGCTCGATCCGCAGTCTGCGCGGCGCGAAAGTTTTGGGCGATAAAGAAACTTCAACAAGTCTGCGGTATAAATACGGACGCAACATCAAAGCCGAAGAGAAACAGGCGATGTTTATCAAAAAGCCTGAAGAATATAAATTGCCTTCGCGCGCGATCACGACAAATTACATCATCGCAAAAGAAGATTATTATTTTGTCTATCCGACGGAATACCATAAATATCTCAATCATTATAAAGATACATTCCAGCATGGCGGAATTTCGTTGGAGGAATCAATTCTGCCGGTTATCACACTTGAAACGAAATAAAAAAATGAATAGGATAATACCTGAAGCACAAATGATAATAAACTGTCCGTTTAGATTGGCGAGAAAGGCTAAAGCCTTTCTCGCAATGACGTTTTTAAATATTTTTCTACTTGGAACAACTTGCCCCTTATTCGCACAGCCAACGGATAATTACATTCCTACTGCGAAAAAATTTTTAGCGTTTATGGAAGCCGGGAAATTCCATGATGCGTATTCACTCTTTGATTCATCGGTTACGAAGATGATAACCGAAGGGCAGAATGAAGCCGGCTGGAAAAAAATCCATGCGAAACTTGGTGCCTTGAAGAAGCAGACACGATCACGTGTTGAAGAGATCAAGCCGTATGAAGCTGTTTTTCTGACCTGTATATACGATAGCGCACAACTTGATCTCAAAGTTGTCATGAATCCCCAGTACCGTATTGTCGGATATTTCTTTGTTCCCTCAGAGAAATATTCTCCTCCATCGTATGCCGATACTGCTGGGATCACTGAACGCAAGGTAGAAGTAAAAACCGGATCGTATGTTCTATCCGGCATTCTGACGCTGCCGAAAAAGGGCGATCATTTTCCCGTTGTCGTTCTTGTCCATGGAAGCGGTCCGAGTGATAGGGATGAAACGATCGGCTTAAATAAACCTTTCAAAGATCTTGCTTTGGGACTGGCAACAAAAGGGATTGCAACGCTGCGTTATGATAAACGTACCTTCGTCTACGGAGTGAAGAGTGCGCCGAATCCGAAGCTTCTTACCTTGAAAGAAGAAACGGTTGACGATGCCGTAAGTGCTCTTCACCTTGTGCAGAGTTTGAAGGAGGTCGACCAAAAAAAGATATACGTTTTAGGGCATAGCCTGGGCGCTGTTGCCGCTCCGAGGATTGCCAAAGAAACGCCGTTTGTTGCCGGCCTGATCTTGATGGCAGGCAATGCTCGCGCCTTCGAAGATGTGGTCACCGATCAGATGGCATACGTCCTGCCGCAGCAAATTCCGAAAAAGCAATCGGATTCGCTCTTAGGTATTCTGGCAAAACAAGTTGACCGGATCAAGCACGGAGATTTTAACGATTCGACGGAGCATCTCCCTCTCGGATTATCCGGCGTGTATTGGAAAGATATAAAAAATTATGATCAAACCGGAACTGCAAAATCACTTGGAATGCCGATGCTTTTTTTGCAGGGAGAAAAAGATTATCAGGTAACGATGAAAGATTTCGATATTTGGAAAAAAACTTTGGCGGGGAAAAAGAATGCTGAATTTATTTCCTATCCGGGATTTTTCCATCTATTCATGCCAGGCGATGGCAAGCCGGGCGATTATGAAAAATCCGGGCATATTGGAGAGAAAGTTATTTCAGATATCAGTGCATGGATAAAGAAATAATTTCCGGAAGCGCACAAGAGACAATTACTTTCGGAGAACAATTTGCTAAGGAAAATCTTTTAGGAGGCTCGCTTGTGGTACTTCGTGGTGAACTCGGAGCAGGAAAAACCCAGTTTACAAAAGGTATCGGAAGATTTTTTGGGATCAGCGAAGATGAAATATCTTCTCCTACCTATACTCTGGTAGGAGAGTACGATGTATTATACGGCGAAATAACGAAAATGTTTCATTTGGATTGCTATCGATTTGAAAAACCCGAGGAACTCCTTGAACTTGGCGTCGAAGAATATCTTTATCCGAAACATGCGGTAACGATCATCGAATGGCCGGAAAGAATTGAAGCATACTTGCCCGAAAAAAGAATTGAAGTGAGGATCGAAGTGCTGAGTCCGAATCAAAGAAGGATCAGTATCTCTGCTAATCAACGGCTAAAGCCTAACGACTACTAACTAATTCATGATTCTCGCTTTCAACACATCACTTGCCGATCTGCATATCGGATTATTCTCCGATATGGCAGAGCCGCTTGCAGAATATCATCACAAGCCCACGGAAAATGATCGCGGCATACATGATGCATTGCTTGCGCAAAAAACTTCCGATCTCTTAAAAGAACTATCCGCATCTGCAAAAGATATTTCGCGCATCACTTTCATCAATGGACCCGGCTCCTTCACCGGACTTCGTATCGGGCTTGCATTTGCAAAAGGCATGGCATTCGGTCTAAATATAGTGGGGGGGTCTCTCAGTCCGCCAGCCATATCCCTTTTCCCTCTCTTAGCCCACGAAGTGCTTTTGCAAAAGTATATTTCCGAGTTCACAATTCTTAATTCACAATTCTCAATTATCTACCCCGGATACGAGAAAGATTCAGTGTATATGTCATTAGCAAATGACCCGAAAAATATCCGGTATATAAAAATATCTGAATTGGAAAAAATGAATATTACTGAAATCATTTCTCCAATGGAAGTACGTCTGAAAAATATTATCTGCCATATCATTCCTATTAGTCTAAGAACAATGGCTGAAATGTCACTTGATGATCAACTGCCAACCATTGATATTTCCTCCCTTGAACCATTTTACGGAACGGATTTTAAGACGGGAAAGTGAGGGATTTCTTTCGTCTTTATCTTTGTATTCCTTGTGTTCTATTTTATTGCACGTTGTGATGCCGACGATGGCTCAAATTGCAAATAATGGTACTAATGCAGATATGCAGCTATTGATTTAAAAAATGATTTTGCTATGAAAATCTTTTTTCAGCTTTGTATTATTTCTTGTATGCTTATCACTGGCAAAGTATCTGCACAATCCACACAAGGTCAGTGGAAGATCTTCGGAAGTATTCCTGAAGACAGTGTATACGTTGTCCATAGATTTAATTTTGCTGATAGTCTTCATGGATATTTATATGCTGAGAGACCAGGTTGTGAATTTCAATCAGGAATTAATGGTGATATGAGCTACCGTGCGTATATTTTGTATCGCACTTTGGATGGC
>JANYLL010000223.1 GCA_025357895.1 Ignavibacteriota bacterium | reverse complement strand
TATAAATCCCATTATTAGTGGTAATAAATAAAACGGAACTTACATTAATTATATTTACAATAGTGCGAGTTGCTAACCCTGAATTTATTTGAATCCAATTCGCACCATTATCAGAAGTCTTATATACACCGCAACACCTTGTGGTGGCATAAATGTTTATGCTATCTTCTGTAAAAGAATATATATAGGCTGAATCATAAGGCAATCCATTATTTGCTTCCTGCCAGTTATCACCATAATCGGTTGTTGAATAAATACCAATATAATTTGAACCAAAGAATAAATGCGATCCATTAGAAACTATCGCATTTGATTGAAGATTGGTTATACCCTTATTTGATATTATCCAAAATTGTCCACTACTATCAGATTTGAATATACCCGATCCTTGTGTTCCAGCAAATAAATTTGATCTTGATCCGATCAAAGCTTTTATGTTTTTATTTGATATACCGCTATCTAATTCGTTCCATGAGATACCATTATCTGAAGTATGAATCACACCTTTCCCATATAAAGCCACAAATATATTTGAATCTACTACACAGATCGTACTTACTACTGGAAAATTTAATGGATACTCAGAGAAAATTGTTTTCCAGGATAAACCGCTATCTTTCGAGACCTCGACTCCAGAGGCAATTCCATTAACGGTCGCATAAATAAGTGAGTCCTTTATTTCCACAAATTGTGATATATGGCTATGTATATCTGTATCAATGTGAGACCAACTATCGCCTTGGTTAATTGAACGAAAAATTCCATTTACTGTAGTACTCACTAAAAGTACAGGTCCAATTGAAGCCATTGCACTTATGTTGGACCAAGAAGCAGATACTTGATTAGTTACTTTTTTCCAGCTATTTCCTTTATCACTTGATCGATAAATATCATTATCAGTACATACAAATAAGATATTACCAATAGAAGTAATTGATGTAGGGTAAGGTAAGAAAAAATTTAATAAATTCCAGCTGCTTCCACTATCTTTTGTAACCGCAATTCCTTTAGATGTGATCGCATAAAGAGACTGATCTTTTACATATAACGAATTAATAAATAGATTTTCATTGGATAAACCATTATTTACATGAGTCCAGGTAGTCCCACTATCTCTGGAAATAAAAACACCAGCTCCACTTGAACCGACAAAAAGATTATTGCCTAAAAAAGCAAAAGAAGTGATATCGCCCAAGTAGGGTCCCTCAATATGTTCCCATTGTGCAAAGCTATTACTAGCAAGTAGAATGAAAATTCCGAAATACAAAAATATAAATCGGTTTTTCATCATTACTCTTCTTCCACCACTCCCGATTTCGCATGTGTTGCGATGATCTTATCGGCGAATTCTTTCGGAGCATCTTCGTAATGATCGAAGCGCTGGCGGTGAGAGCCTTTGCCTTGCGTCAGCGAACGAAGACGTGAAGAATAGTGATGTAATTCTGCAAGCGGCACAAGAGCCTTGATTACTTCGAAAGAGCCTTTTGCATCCATGCCCTGTACCTTGCCGCGTCGTGAAGAAATATCACCGAGTACATCGCCCATGTATTCATCGGGCACAATCACTTCTATCGTATAGATCGGCTCAAGCAATACAGGTTTCGCTGCAAGAAAGCCTTCTTTGAATGCCATCTTCCCAGCTGTCTTGAAGGCATTTTCGTTTGAATCAACAGGATGCTCTTTGCCGTCATAGAGAGTTACCTGCACATCAACAACAGGATAACCTGCAAGCGGACCACGACCTAAGAATTCGTGTATGCCTTTATCAACGGCAGGAATATGTTTATTCGAAACAACTCCTCCGACGATCGCATCGACAAACTGATAACCCTCGCCGCGTTTTTTGGGTGCGATCTTGATCGCAACTTCTCCGAACTGCCCTGCTCCACCGGATTGCTTTCTGTGACGATAACGTGTATCGGCATTGCCTCTTATAGTCTCACGGAAAGGAATACGCGGTTCGATAATTTCAACATCGACTTTATACCGCTCCTTCAAACGCTTGACAATAATATCAAGCTGTAATTCACCTTGACCTTGAATAAGAATCTGGTTCAGTTCGGGATCGTGGATAACGACGAATGTCGGATCCTCTTCATGTAATGCATGGAGTCCTATTCCGATCTTTTCTTCGTCACCTTTATTTTTTGCACGAACTGCACTTGCGATCACAGGTTCAGGAAATTCAATCGGCTTTAAAACAACAGGAAAAGATTTCGAACTAAGCGTATTATTGGTATGTGTATCTTTCAATTTTACTGCCGCTGCAATATCGCCGATTGAAGCAACCGGCATTTCCTTACGTGTCTTGCCGCACATAGAAAAAAGTTGTGCAATACGTTCAGGCTTGCCATTGGATTCATTGACCAAGTCCTGTCCTGATTTTAATTCACCATGAAAAACTCTGAAGAATGAAAGGTCGCCAAGATGAGCTTCGCTGACAGTTTTGAAAACAAAGAGCGTTGTCGCATCTTTTGGAGCTTTGTTCAAACTTACTTCCTGTTTATTTTCAGGATTGATTCCATGAACATCTGCAAGATGATCGTCGGGAGCAGGAGCGTTCGTTATAATAAATTCGAGAATACGCTTCGTGCCAATGTTTTGATCGGCGGAGGCGCAGAGAATCGGAAAAAGTTTACGATGAGCGAGTGATTCATGAATGCCGCCGGAAAAATGGGATTCTTCAAGTTGACCGTCACTTGCGAAAAATTCTTCCATCAGACTATCATCACTCTCGGCAACGATCTCGACAAGTTCTTTATGAAGTTTATCTGCTTTTTCTGCAACATCGGCAGGAATATCTTCTTCGGTATAAGTGCCTGAGCCATCGGTCTTGAAGCTGAGAAGCTTCATCTTCATGACGTCGATGATCTTATTGAAACCCGGTCCTGCATTATAAGGGAATTGCACGACGGCGGCTTCATGACCGAAATGCGATTTTATTTCATCAACAAGTGAATCGTAATCAGCTCCGGCAACATCAAGTTTATTTACAACGAAGATGACAGAGTTCTGATCAAAGGTTGAATAATCCCAAACCTGATCTGTTCCAATCTCTATACCTGCCGGTGCGTTTATCACGACAAGTGCAGTATCAGCTACATGCAATGCAGCGCGGACTTCGCCGGTGAAGTCCGGGTAGCCCGGTGTATCAAGCAGGTTGATCTTCGTTGTTTGATTCGTGAAGCAAATAAGCGAGGTATTTATCGAATGCTTGCGGGATATTTCATCGGGATGGTAATCGCTAAGTGTGTTGCCTTCCAGTATTGTGCCGCGCCTGGTTGTGATGCCTGCAGCAAATGCGATGCCTTCAGCTAACGTGGTTTTTCCGCAGCCGGCATGACCGGCAAGGGCAAGATTTCTGATGGGTGTGCTCATAAATTACTCCAGAAGTACTGATTAAATTTGTTTAGATATAACACAATATTTGAAGAAGGTGTCCATTTATTATCAGAATACCTGTGAGGGTTATAGAATCTTTTCCTACTCATGATAGTTCATTTGAAATGAACTTATTTGTCCATTTCTGCTAACATTCATAATACTATGACTCCCTTTCTGAAAATATTTTATTTTTCTCTGGTTGTACTCTTATTACTAAATACATCGCTCTTCGCGCAGCCCATCATTCCGCACATCGAATGGGCAGGTTCCTTCGGAGGATCGGAAAGTGATCAAGCACAATGCATCGAACAAACATCTGACAAAGGATTCATCGTTGCAGGATCATCATTTTCGAACGATCTTGATATTGTAGGTCATCATGGTGATATAGATAATGCTGATTACTGGTTAGTGAAACTTGATAGCAATGGCAGCCTCTTGTGGCAGCAATCTCTCGGTGGAGCCGGAGATGATGTTGCTAATAGTATAAAGCAAACTCCGGATGGCGGATATATCGTCGCGGGTTATTCTACTTCTCATAATTTCGATGTCTCAGGAAATCATGGCGGTGAGGATTATTGGATTGTGCGTTTAGATGGCAACGGAAAGATCATCTGGCAAAAGTCATTCGGCGGTACAAAAAACGAAAGAGCGTATTCTATTGAGTTGACTACGGACGGAGGTTACGTAATTGCCGGGGCATCTACTTCGAATGACGGCGATGTAACGAAACATCATGGCGATACGACGAACACAGATTATTGGATCATTAAAATTGATCGAGACGGAAATCTCCGGTGGCAGAAATCCCTTGGAGGATTTAATAATGATGTTGCTTACAGTATACGTCAAACAGCCGATAGAGGATTTATTATTGCCGGCAGTTCCTATTCGGTTGATACCATCGGCGCTGACATCACTTTTTCTCACGGCACTGTAGATTTTTGGGTAGTAAAACTTGATAGTATGGGAGTTCTCAAATGGCAGCGCTCATACGGTGGCAGCCAATTCGATGAAGCATATAGCATCGATCTTACTTCTGATGGCGGATATATTGCTGCCGGCTATACAACTTCTGTGAATGGTGACGTTACTAAAAATTTTGGTCAATCCGATGTTTGGATCATTAAACTAGATAGTATCGGCAACCTCATGTGGCAGAAATCTGCAGGCGGCAGTGATATAGATGGAGGATTATCAATAAAACAGACGTTCGACAGAGGATACATTCTTGCAGGGAGCACTGTATCAAACGATGACGAAGTGCATGGCAATCATGGCGGCAATGATTATTGGGTTTTAAAATTAGACTCTACGGGAAATCTTCAGTGGCAAAAAACTCTCGGTGGTCCGGGGGAAGAATTTGCACTTTCAATAATTCAAACAGCCGATAGCGGATATGTTGTAGCAGGCTCTTCCGATTTCGATGGTGGAGATGTGAATGGAAATCATAACCATGAAGATTTTTGGATCGTGAAATTAGGCAGTAAGGAAATGAATACTGTAATACCGTCAAAGAATCCTTCATACACGTTTACAAATTTTCCTAACCCTTTCAGTGATAAAACGACACTGGTGCTGCCCGAATCCATTAAAGGAAAGTCCTTTCTATTCCTCTATAATCTACTTGGTGAAGAACTTCGAAGAATTACAATTCCTGAAAAAACCAATAGGATCGTAATCGAGCGAGAAGGTTTGACGAACGGTGTATTTGTTTATCGGCTGATCTGTGAAGGCAGAATTATAGGAACAGGGAATATAATTGTCGGACAGTAAGAAATAATTATTTATTTTACCCCACTCTGATCCGCCAGTTTCTCAAAATTCCATCCTTTGAAATCCCTGATAGGATTGCTCTTCTTTTCTTTTTTGAATGGCTCTATTAACGGCGATGGCATGCGCTCGATATTATTCGGAGGAATATAATAAAAAGGAGAATTCGGTATTCCCGGTTCATAGAATTCATCTGGAGTAGTTGGGTCTATTGGCCATTGATATGGATAATTATTACCAGGATTGATATATTGCGGATCGATATCCAAATAAGGGACTATCGGATTTGGCAGATGAAGTGACCCTTCTTCGCGCAAGGAATCGGCGCTTTGCTCTAATTTGTTAATTCTCTTATGTACCGATGACGTGTCGATAGCTACACAGAATCCGGTGCATATTGGTATGCCGTATATCCGGCCCGAGCATTGGGATTGTGCAAATGATCTTACCGTTACGACAGCAAGCGCAGAGATTGTGAAAAGAATGGTAAAAAATCTTTGGAAATACTTCATAACTTTTTCAGAAAAAAAATGATGTGCAGCTTGCTATTATTATAAAAGAGCGTTTTTTTCAAAGAAATTCCCAACTTTTGATGAATTCTCTGATGTCTGGCTCATTTATGTAGTATATTTGTATATTAGTTAAAACATTTATGAAAACGAGAAACATCAGTTTGCCGCTCGTTATCCTTGCTACCCTTGCCTTAGGGAGTAATGCGTATGCCCAGCATCTGGCGCATAATCAATTACTTACATATCTTGTAACGATGCCAGCTACTCCGGTTTTTCCGGATAGTGGGACACTTGCATCCGCTCAACCGACAAGTTTCGAGGATAATGACGATCTTAAAGCGATCCAAAAAAAACTACAGAATTTGGGGAAAGAATTCACCTCAGATGATGTGGATAAAGGTGTGTTTAAAGAAACCACCAGCAGAACTCCGCCATCAACGCAGAGTCTGCCTTCAAACATGAAGCAAATGATCGAAGCACTGGAAACGGAGCTGAAAGATCTTCAATCTGTCAGAATCGAATATGCTTCGAACTTCAGAAGGCTGGAAAATATTTACAATCAGCGGATTGAGAAAGTTGATCAGGCAGCGCGCCTGCTACAAATAGAACATCCGTGCAAAAATGATATGGATTGCGGATTTCTGCAAAAGCGAATACGCAATAGCGGTATTGTCAGCGCGTCGCGAGAAAAGATCCTGAATGAAGAATATCTGCTCTCGATCTATCTTGGCCAAATTAAACCGGGGTTCCAACGTATAGATAATCTCCTTCGTGGTGCAAATTACGGTGATCAAGGATTAACTTCGAAAGAAAAGAGCCTTTTTTGGGGCGCTCAGCAAAATCAACTTTTGCTGCTAAATGATATTATCGAACGCATAAAACTTGAACGCATAGCAATATCAAACTGTGCGAGGCTTGCACAAGAAGGATACCGGAAATAATAATAAATTCACGGAAGGCTTCAAGAAAGTCTTAACTTCATGCAGGAAGCGGAGTGAGAGCAGACAGTTATAAACTGTCGGCTGTCAGCTCTTAACTGTCAGCTTTTATCTTCCGCATCTCCTCCATGATGGCATCCACTTCCTCCAACGTATTATAAAAATGCGGAGCGATGCGTATTCCGAAAGGAGGACGGTAATCGGTCGTAAAACGACGACGGATTAATTCTTCATTTATTTGCTTTGTATCGAGTTTGCTTTTCGTTATACCATTGGGATCAATTGTCAGCGCACCTCCGCGACGATTTGCTTCGCGCGGAGAGTTTACTTTAAATCCATATTCATCGGCGCGATCAATGATACGCTGCGTTAAGCCCAGCGATTTTTCTCTGATCACTTCAACGCCGATCTCGCCGATCATTTTCAGTGAAGGAACAGCAGTATAAAGGCACGGCACTTGAATGCTTGAGGTGAGAAAGCGATGCATCCCTTGCGCAAAATTTACATCCGGCATCGTAAATTCGAATGGGTCTTTATCGCCAAGCCAACCTCTGATCGCAGGGCGGAAGCGCTCGTGCAGATCACGCCGAACATACATAAATGCTGCGCCGGGTCCGCCGCAAAGCCACTTCAAAACTCCGGCAGCAAGAATATCGACATTAAGGGCTTTTACATCTATTGGCACAACGCCAGCTGACTGATACGAATCAACCATCACCAATGCACCAACTGAATGTGCTTTATCAATGATCGCTTTAATATTCTGCAGGCCCCCGCTGCGGAAATACACATGACTGATCGGCACGATCAAAGTCTCTTCATCAATTGCATCAATAATTTTTTGAGCATCGACATGAATTCCGTCATCGCTTTTTACAAGATGTACTTTAGCCCCATACTTTTGCCATCCATGCCAGAGATAGCTGATCGTCGGAAAATGAAGTTCAGTAAAGACAACTTTATTACGCTTTCCTGAAAAATCCAGACAGCTTGCAATAAGCGCACTGCCGATAGTGAGGTTATGGATGAGCGTTACATCTTCTGCCTCTGCGCCGATGATCTTTCCGAAAAGCCCGCTTACCGTATCGACAAGTGGAAACCATGAATGCCAGGCTTCGACGCCTTCGGTCTGCCATTCGTTGGTGTAATGCAATAATTCTTTCTCAACTTCGCGTGGCATTGCGCCAAGCGAGTTCGAGATCATATAGCATGACGATTCAAGAATCGGAAAATGCGAACGATATTTCTTTGCGAGTTCGTCCATGAATTGGTTGAAGTTGAAAGTGCAAAATTACCGCTAAAATAATCTCTAACTTTAATAATGTCATTGCGATCGATAGCGAAGCAATCTAAAATCTTAACATTTACTAAGTAATCCGAGATTTTAGATCGCCACGTCAGGCTAAATCCCTCCTCGCGATGACCTCCTCTCACGTTAGAATAATTTTTCTTGAGGACTTCTCGATTCAAAATCCAGCAGCCATTCTTTTCGCCACAAACCGCCTGCGTATCCAGTTAAACTTCCGTTCTCGCCGATGACACGATGACATGGAATAATAATAGCGATAGGATTTTTTCCGTTGGCAGCACCTACGGCACGGGTAAGATTTTTATCGCCAAGTTTGATGGCTATATCAAGGTACGATCTTTTTTCGCTGAACGTAATCGATTGTAATTCCTTCCATACTTGTTTTTGAAACGGAGTGCCTTCGGGAGTTAAGGGAAGAGAAAATTCTTTTCTTTTGCCTGAGAAATATTCATCGAGTTGTTGAAGCACTTCTCCAAAATCTGTGGAGTTCGAAAAACTATCCGGAATTTTTTCGACGAAAGTAAGGGAATTAATGCCGCCATTGCTTGCAGTTATTTCGATCGCTCCAAGTGCTGATTGATAATAGGCAACTTCCATTAAGAATTAAGGTCTAAAAACTATTTTTCAAGTTTCTCCAAATATTTCCTAATCAGTGCCTGATAATCTTTCGAGTATCCACCGCCGGAGGAACGCAGCATTTCATCGCGTAAGGCACGGCGTGCATCATCGGAATTCAGATCGAGTTCGCGCGGGGCGTCATGCCTGATATTCTCAGCGCTTTTCGATTCGCGGCTTTGGTCTTTATCGCGTTCATTGATCGAGCGCTGTGCTTCGAGCAACCGAGAGAGAATGCGCTCCTGACGCTGAATCGTTTCGGGACTAATTCCTTTCTCATGCATTTGGCTGATAACTTCTTGCATATCATCGGCAATCTTTCTTAGGTCTTCCTGCGCTTTTTTACTTCCTTCTTTTGAATTCTGCTGTTCATCAGCTAAATCCTTCGCACCTTTTTGTATCGCTTGCTGTTGTGCCGCCATCTTTGACAATTGCGATTGTTGACGCATCGCTTCTTGCTGAGCATTTCCGCCGGGAGTATTACCCCCTTGCATCTGATCGTTTAGCGCCTGCTGCTGTGCTGCAAGTTTTTCAATCGAACTTAAAAATTGTGACATTGCACTTCCACCGGGCTTGCCGTCCGGTCCTGGCTGACCTGACGGATTAGTACCACCGGGATTATCACACGTACCATCGCCTGGATTTCCTTTTCCACCTTTCTGTGACTCTGCCATCGAGTTTAACGCCTGCTGTGCCTCTTGCGCAGTCTTATTGAGTGCTGCCATCGCTTTCTGTGTATGCTGGATGGACGACGGCTGGTCGCGCTCGGTCATTGCTTCCAGCGCACCTTGCATATTGTTGAATGCCTCACCAAGGGATTTGCCCATATCTGCGGTGAACTCCGTCGAGCGCTGTGCTGCCTGGAACATTTCAGAAGCGGCATTACCAAGTTCTTCTTTTTTTTCTGCCTGATCATCAGCAAAATTTCTGAAAACATTCGATTGCGGCGGAGCCTGCATTGATTCTTTCTTCAACCCTTCTTCTGCTTTCGAGAGGCGATTCATTTCATCGCGGAGTTTTTTCAGATCTGCCATCGTCTTTTGCTTCTCGTTCTGAGCAAGTTTTTTCTTCAGATCGGATAATTTATTCCGAGCAGTCTTTGCTTTCTTCGAAGCATCCTGAGAACGCTTTGAAGCGCGTTTGTTTTCACCTTTCTTCATTGCATCCTGAGCATCATCCATTGCCTGCTCCATAGACGGATCGTTCAATGCTTCCTGAGCATCCTTCATTTCTTCAGGTGCCTGCATATTTTCAGGAAGCTTCTTCATGTCCTTTGCAACATCTTTTGCTTCCTGCTTCATGCGGTCGAGTTCGTTCTTCGCATCGGATTGTTTTTTCTCATCGGATGCCTTCTGTTCAGGATTTTCCTTTTCGTTCTTATTTGCAAGATCATCCTGCTTTTGTGCAGTTTTTTCCTGATCTTTTGCAAGTTGGTCTGAGCGTTTCATAAGCTCATCAACTTTCTGCTCCATCTTGATCTTCTTCAGGATATTTGCTGTGCGCTCGATTGATTTCTTGAATTGCTCTTCATTCAACTGGAAGTTCTTCATCGCCTCCTGAAGCTGCTTCGTATCAACATTTTTCATCGCATCTTCAAGCTTTTTCATCGCCATATCAAGTTCTGGCGATTTGATCTCTTCAAAAAGCTTTTGCAGTTCGGCGTATTTCTGCATCGTCTCCGGCGAGATCGCCTTTTGTTGCTCAAGTTGCTTTGTCATCTGCTCCAAATCTTTTTTGACATCGCTAACCCGGTTATTGAGTTCTTCCTGGCGTTTCAAGATCTGCTCGGCATCTTTTTTCGAAGAAAAATCCTGTTGTTTCTTTGCCATATCGGATGTTTTTGCCGGACGCATTTCCTCTACTACTGCATCGACTTTCTTTTTCAACTCCTCGGCATCTTGCTTAATATCTTTGAGATTCTCTTCGGCACGATTTGCCTGCTCATCGGCGCGTTTAAAAATTTCTTCAACAGAGGGAAAGTGAATAGAGAACTCTGAAGTGCGTGATTTCTTTGGACCTGAAATATTATCGTTATCGGCAACTTCCAAAATATAGCCGACTTCATCCTGCGGAGCAAGTTCAAGCTTTGTAAGATTCCAGATATAGGGAACATCCAGATCCTGCGTAATATAATTCGAGAGCGGCACATCAAACCATTTATATTCCTTTTCTTCAGGCGCATATTTCGAAGCACGTAGCCTATAACCGATTCGCAGATGAGAAAAACCAAAATCATCATGGAGTTTTATGACCATCGGTACGCGCATCGAGCTTGGCAGTTCGGCACGTTCGCCAGGTTCAATTAAAGCAATTGAAGGCGATTCATCCTGTGTAATCGAAACATTATATTCGATAGGATGCTCACTTATAATAGAATCCTTATCTAAAAGTTCAATATGATATGTACCTGATTCATGAAAAGAAACTTGCCCTGATACAGATAAGCCATTCACCGCAAGCCCATATATTTTTTGCTGTTCTGCTTTCGGAGCAGTTTTCACAGAATCAATTGTGACACTTGGATGTGATGTAAAAACAATCTTTGCTGAAAGAAGCTCCTTCGATGAAGTGATCGCAAAATCCGCTCTTGTACCCATGAGGGCAGTGATATCACCAAAATTATCATTCAGCTTTACAGATCTCTCATGTGTATAAGCCGGCGGTGTGACCATCACGGAAAGCTGATGAATGATGGGTTGCTCGAGAATCGAAATAGTAAAGTGATCGGATTCTATATCACGCGATTCAACATAATATTCCGTCGGACGCTGAGCACGGAATTCATAAACAAATTGGGTTTCTCCAGTGGGATGGACTATTAAACCGTCCTTCGTGCCGGACGGACTAAGAGTCCGTCCCACTGAAGACAGTTCGATCTTCTCAAAATCATTTGCCCCTTCTTCCCGGGTGCGAAGAATGATACGCGATAATTGTTCGCCGCTCGTTGCCACAGTTATTTTTATAGGACCTCCGCGCAGGATCTTCGTATTACCCGGCTGAACTTCAAAAACGAATGGCGCAGGCTTCTGATAAAATGTTCTGAAATGAATAAGCCTGTTTGTTGCCCCTAACATATCACTATTCGCCCCGAAGAACGCGCCTAAAAATAATGCCGATGAAATGAGGAAAAAAATAAGCGAGCGCTTTGCGGGACGCCCATCGAGAATGGCATTAAAATCCAAATTACGAACCGACGAATAAGTGTTGCTAAATGCTGCCCCTGCAAATGATGGAGAGCCGAAAATGGCAGTGTTCTCAGAATTCAGGCTTCGTGAAAGTTGAAAGACATTTAATAACCGGTCTTCAACCTGACTAAAATGGTTGCCAATGGCATGAGCAAGATATTCATCAGATACTTTCTGACGCAGCCCGAGGGTTTCGAGTATTGGAGCATATGAGAACTTTAGGAATGTAGCGATGCCAATTCCTCCTGCTGTGAAGAATAGAATCGTTCTTCCAATAATAGATAAATGAAAGACGGCTTCAACGCAAATTACAAGAAGTGAAACGAGAAGGATACAAGAAAATCCGTTTAAGATCCCGCTTCGTAAACGCAAAGATTCGCGCCGCCTGCGTAGGCGTCCGAAACGGTCGAGAAGCTCTTGGTATAACTCTTGGGGCATTATGGCAATCTTAACAAACTACGGTTTTCTAAGCGGAGATGTTTCAGTTATGTAACCGAAAGCTGCGAATAGGTGTTCCATTGCGCGGATTTTTGGATTGGTGGGAATGCGTGAATGGCATTCTATTCTTTTTGTATATTGTAGTTTCTTATAGAGGCACCACTTGCAGGATTTTATCCCAGACGAACAAACACAGACGCGCGAGAACACTGTTCTTGTTATTGCCTATTACTTTCCGCCGATGGGTCTATCGGGAGTTCAGCGCACACTAAAATTTGTCAAATATCTATCGCAGTTTGGATGGAAACCGATCGTTCTGACCACGCCTACGGATACACCTTATTATGCGTTCGATGATACGCTTATAGAAGAACTTGAAGGAGAGATCAAATCCGGAAAAGTTATTATTTATCGAACAGAGGCAGACCCTTCTCTCAAACGCGCTCAAAAAAAAGGTGGAACTCTAAAAATGCCTAGCCGAGGCTTTCAGAGACTTCGGTCGAAAATCATCCAGATATTTCGTCAACCGGATTCTCGGATCGGTTGGAAAGATATTGCAATTAAGAAAGCAGAAGAAATATTTGCAGATCATAAGATAGATGCTATTTTTAGCACCGCTCCACCCTATACCGATTTTCTGATCGCACGCGACCTGAAAGAAAAATATGACGTACCATATCTTATGGATTACCGTGATGGCTGGGTAGATAATCCAACGATCAACTACTATCTTACGCCTTTTCACAAACGCAAAGCACGAAAAATAGAATATGAGGCTCTAAGGGCAAGCAGCGCTATTACTGTTGCCAATAGAAAGATGAAGGAATTACTTCTGACCAATTATCTTTTTCTGGATTGGAACGATGTATTTATTCTCTCGCAAGGTTATGACTCGGAAGATATTGAAAAAGCAACTTTATTGGCCTCGAATCTAAAAAAGCCTGATACTTTCAAAGTGACCTATACAGGAGTCTTTTATATTTTGGGTACTCCCAAGGTATTCTTGCAAGCTGCCAAAGAAGCAATTGCCGAAGTACCGGAACTGGGCGGATGTTTGGAACTTCATTTCATCGGCGTACTTCAGAAAGAATACCAGAAGCTTATTAAGAAAATGAAACTTGATAAGAATGTCATCGAGCATGGATACCTCCCACATCTTGAAAGCGTAACCCAACTTATGACTAGTGATGTGCTGTGGATGACCATGCCGGATGATTTTGCCGCACCAGGAAAATTGTATGAATACTTTGGCACTCGAAAGCCTGTCTTAGGTCTAGTTCCGAAGGGAAGTTATGCTGAACGGTTGCTCAAGGATTATGGCAATGCGAAACTTGCAGAGCCAAATAACGTTATGGCTATTAAGGAAGCGCTGTTGGAATACTTTGCATTATGGAAAACATGGGAGCTTCCGATTGCAGGCAATGAAGAGTTCTTAAAAAAATTCGAGCGTCAAATATTAACAAAGGAGCTTGCCTTACAACTGACCTTCATGGCCGGAAGTTTAGACGGTGAAATAAAGAAACTAAGGAGAAAATATTGATGCGGAGCTTTCTTGTTCTAGTATTATTTGCTTATGCTGTCCCGCTTTTCGCACAAAAGACACAGGTTTCTTATGCCGATAAATATCCTTTAGCGAAAATAAATGAGAAAGAGCTCTACGAATTCGACGTAGCACGTCCTGTAAAGCATTTTGATGCTACCCCTACCGGCGCAAACTGGTTTGCAGTTGATGATTTTGGTTTGCTTCAAACAATGATCATTCGCGGAGTCAGGTTCGAAAAGCGCTTTAATGAAATTCCTGTTCATACTGCACGGCTTTCTCCCAATGGCAATGAAATCATTTGGATGGGGCTTGAAAGAAGCTTCGATAACAAAGGATTTAATACGACGACGACGACAGCATATAAATCAACGATGAAATCGGTGGCACCGGACTCGATCGGCAGTTTCATTAGTGATTACAATACCCTATACTTTTCAAAAAGCGGAAGACATTGGGCAGCAACATTGCCTGCGGCAAATGTTTACCAGCATGGCTTACGGGATGTTGTCCTTATTGACGGGCTCATCGTCAGTAAGGACAATCCGAAACCCAGTATGTTTGCTTTCGATAAAGATGAGACCGGATGGGCATATCGATCCACAGACGGAAAAAATGAAAACCTTGTGACGCAATTTTCCGTGCAAAAAATGTATACGCGTTCTAATGCCAATCCTTTCCTTCCATCACCTGATCCTATTGTCTATCATTTTACTCCCGATCTTAGCAGCTTACCCTACCAACTTGATAGTAAAGATTTTGATTTCGGTTTCAGATATTCTGCAGAGCTTTATAAAACATCATATTTCCCCACGCATCAGGATACCTCGCACATGTATATGATCTTTGCAGGCAAACGCCAGCCTAACTTCCGATGGATCAATAATACGCAGATAGATACGAACGGAAACCACATCGCTTATTTCGCTTGCGATACGACAAGTGATGGAAGAAAAATCCGCAATGAGAAAGTCGGTGTCGTAGTCGAGGACGGAAAGATCATCGCCGGTCCGTATGATGAAATGGGCAGACTCTTTTTGAGCAAGACCGGAAAAAATATTGCCTGGAGTGCAAAAAAAGACAGCACTATATTTCTCTATCTCAATGGAAAAAAAATCGGAGAAGTCGGCGAGTATGTTGATTTTTTCTGGTCTTCGGACGAGAAAAAATTCGCATACCTTTCAAGCGATGAGCGCGGAAAGAATTTCATAGTTGCCGGAGGTACTCGCTCCCCGAGTTTTGACCGTATCGGACGGATGGGATGGTCTGCTGACAATAAAATAGTCGAGTATTGCGCGGTGAAGTACAACAAGCTTTTACAGATCAAGCAATCGTTTTGATCCGAAATATTCTGTATATTTTATTCTTTTTCATTTGCTTATTCCTGTCATCGGAAATTCAGGCATCCACTCCCGTTAAAAACAAATCTAAATTATATCTACCGCCGCGTCCGGCGATTGCCGGTCTCCACCTTTCCATGAGCGTCGACTCAGCTGATCTGATAATGCGCCATATTGCGATGCGAAAAAATACTCTGGTCGTCGATTCACTGAAACTTATAGAATCCGATAGCGTCAGAATTTTTGGAGAACCTGCATACCTACAACTTCAAATTCTTCGGAATAAAGTCAGAACGATCGTCATAAATTATCATCCGCTTGCAGGAGAAAGATACTTAAATACCCGAAATACTGTTAATTCATATTTAGAGCGCTTCTTTGGGCGCGGAGTGATCACTCAAGATGAAAGTGTCACCAACCGCCGGTGGGAAAATGAAGACGGCACGATGGAAGTTTCTTATACGGATAAATATACGAGGGTATTTGTGAGGCTGGGAAAGAGATGATGAAAAATCTCATCGCGCATCCGAGACATATTCAAATGGAATTTCTTCCCAATTAACCGGAACGCCTGACTTCATATTTTTATAATGCTGCCGGATTTCTGAAAGTGTAAAGGTGAAATGCTGCGCCTCATTCGTAAAAATAAAACGCGGATCGTCGCCGGCTTCAAAACGAAGAAGCCATAGTGAGTTATGATCCATATATTCAACAAAAAATTCTACGATCTTTCTATCTTCTCCGGTGATCGTAAAATCCAGTCGTTCGGCAATTATCGAAAGCAAATGATGATTCATAATCATTCGAACGCAAAAAGCAACCCAACGAGTTGCTTTTATGTCTTAGTATCTATGAAAAAGTATATTCTGATCGTGTTACTTCTTTCCATTGCATCGCATTCTGCGATGAGCCAATGCTCTGATGCAGGAGTTTGCTCTTTCCATAGTAATGATAAAGGCATCTTCCGTAGAAGTGGGGTCAGTGTCGATTATTTGAATGGCTATAGCGGAAAGATAGATGATATCCGGTATGAATCAGCAAAAATTGCTGGCTATTACTGGTTTGATAAAACTTCTAATATCGGTGTGATGCTTCCGCTCAACAGGCAGCGCAGTAAACTTGGAAATGTACAAGGCATAGGCGACGTATTAGTTGTACTGGATTATTTAATTAAAGATCATCCGGGTGACGTAACGGTATCAGGTGAGGCAAGCATTCTGACTGGAACATTCGAATCCACTTCGATTCAGATTGGAGGAAAGTTTGCAACAGGAGCAATAAATCAGAATAATCTGCCACTTCATTATCAAAGCGGTCTTGGCACAAATGATCTTCTTCTAGGTATCCTTTATTCGGCAGCAAATCCGCAAAAATATAATTATGATCTTTTTGAAGGCGGATTTACGTTGCAAATTCCATTCGGGATTGCAGCAAATACTTATGATTCTTTGGAACGAGGAGCAGACCTGCTTGGACGTATTGGCTATCAATATCCCATATTTCATTCGTTCGGATTGAAAGGTCAACTTCTTGCAATTCAGCGTTTATGGAAATCTACACGTCATAAGTACCAAGTCATTACTACAGAATCATCGCCTGACCCGATCGCAACATCATATTCGCAAACTGTGAACGACAATATATTGCAAATAAATATCTCCGCAAGTGCAACATATAAGTATCAGGAAGATATTTATTTCGAAACCGGATTTACTGTTCCCCTCTTGAATAAAAAGGTAAACTACGATGGGCTTAAAAGAGCATACACACTTTTTGCAAGTGTGAATTATCATTTTTAAGTAATTATAAAACTAATCCGCAACTTGATCCTACCCAGTCCAAACCCTTATTATAATCCACTCCCACCATTTTTCCACGCGTTAAACGGACGAGCGTATGAAGCGCCTGCGGCTTCGCTTCTCCTTCGCTCCATATAAGTAAGACGCGCAATTCGCCGCGAACTTCATTGCCATCGGGAGTTGTAATGATATCGACATATTCTACTTTTTCCTGTAAAAGCCATTTGCTGCGATCTTCTTTCCGAATTGCTTCGATATCAGAAAAAGTTGGATTTACATTCACGCCGATGCCGGCAAAAGAATAGAGCGGCTTCAAAACATAATGTGAAAGATCGAGATTCCTATAATCAGCATCGCTCAAATACCATGCATTCGGAACGGCTTCATTTGTACCTACAAGATGCGGTAGTAAAACTTTCGATATTCGGAAATACCAGTTCGGATGTCCTGCCCATTGGACATCATAACTTCCTTTAAGATCAAAGCGAAGTTCGATTTTCTTTCTTAGTAATTCATCTGCTATTGCCCGATTGTAAATTCGCTTAATCCGGATAAGATTGCCTTCGGAATCGGGGTGAAAAAGTTCATTACCCTGTGAAATCACTGCTTCGATATCAACGATATGAATGCCTAGATGTTTTTTTGCAAGAAAAAAATCGCATTTCGTTTTCTGATTCATCGGATCGATCTCAAGCAAAACCGTCTCATTCGGATCGCAATCTGAAACGATAGCCTTTTTTACGATCTCATAATATTTTTCTATCCCGATCTCAGGACTTATAAGTCCGCTCAATTCTTTCGGTAATCCATACAGATCTCTAACACTTTCGCTCAATAGTGGCTGATAATGATAAAGAGAAGGAAAGCCCTGTAATTCTATAAGTTTGAATTCCGGATTTTCTCGTGAGCCGGTAATTGCAAAATCCACTGCGGCAAAAAGCGGAAGTGAGGTTTCGTCTGCGACATTAAATGCCGGTGGAATTGCTTCTTTACCAATTTTTTGAAGTTCAGGTGTAACAGAGCTAATGAGAATTTCCTCGGCAAGTTTGCCTGCACGAGCCGCCATCTTATGACTCAGAAACAGCGGCGTTTCGGCAATACGGAAATCGATCTTGCAGCCGCAGCGATGCTCAAGATCGGCGATTTGCTTGTGATAGTTCTCTACTGAATATTTAGCGTTGAATTCTTTGCGTAGTTCGGGTACCATCTCTATACGTTTTGCAATGGAAGTATGCCATCTTCACTTGCCTCAGTTGCCACTTGTAGTTTCTCGATCTTTATCTGTTCCAACCGGTGCCGGATTTTTCTCTTGACAACAAATTTCATTCCTCCGGCGATAATCTCATCGCCGACATTTGGAATTCTGCCACAAATTTTTTGGACAAAACCGGATATTGTCTGATATTCTGCACTTTCTTCGATCTTCGGAAAGCGGTCTTTATAGCGCTCGTTAAAATCTGAGACATTCATGCTCGGATCGACATACAATGAATCTCCGATCTCGAAGGCATTACGCTCATCCGAGGCAACATCAGATTCATCGCGAATCTCACCAACCAGTTCTTCTAAAATATCTTCAAGCGTTATTATCCCCTCAACACCCCCATGTTCACTCACAACGATTCCCATGTGAACGCGTGAGCGGCGAAATTCTAGGAGCAATTTTGATATCGGCTGAGTTTCGCTGACATACTGCACCGGACGAGTAGCACGTTCTAACAATTTATAAAATTCATCGCTGCCATTTTGGCTGGGAGCCGTGAAACGCTCAAGCTGTGAAAAATGAGGGAGCAAATCTTTTATATACAAAACACCCGTAATTTCATCGAGCGAAGTCTTATAGAGAGGCAGACGAGAGAAACCGTCATTCTGAATGATCTGCATGATATCACGCGGATCGTCGGCGAGATCAATACCGATAACATCGGACCGATGTACCATAACCTCTTGCGCAGTAGTCTCAGTAAACTCAAAGACCGATTCGAGCAGATCCGATTCAGCAGGTGTTACAACGCCCCGCTTGGCAGATTCCATTAACACAGTTTTTAATTCTTCAGCAGTATGCCCTTCCCCTTCGCCGGAACTCTGCACACCTAATAATCGGAGCAAAAGATTCACCAACCAGTTCAAAGACCTGATGACGGGATTAAAAAAGACGAAAAAAAAATGCAACGGAGATGCAATGCGTAACGCCACTTTCTGATCATTTCCTATAGCGATCATTTTCGGAAGCTGCTCACCGATAACAATATGCAACATGGTAATGACTGCAAAACCAATGATAATGCTTGCTGTCTGCAAAACCGCCGGAGGCATATTGAAAAAGGCAAAAAGTGGCGCAAGGATTGCCGCCGTCGTAGGTTCCCCTACCCATCCGAGCGCTAGGCTTGCCAGAGTAATGCCTACTTGGGTCGCAGCAAGATACTCATTAATATTTTCGGAAATTGTCTTCAAAAGCGGTGCTTTTTCATGTCCCGCTTCGATAAGTCCGGTTATCTGCGTGCCGCGAACCTTTACGATAGCAAACTCCGCTGCCACGAAAAAACCGTTCAGCGCAATAAAGAAAACTACCAAAAACAGATGAAATACGATATCCATAGAGATAGATTAGAATGCAAAGATACGCTTTCATCACAGTATATCCCCCGTACCATTGAATTCTCGGCTCTTAACTAAATTTATTCCAG
Organism: Ignavibacteriota bacterium; assembly: GCA_025357895.1. Taxonomy (GTDB): domain Bacteria; phylum Bacteroidota; class Ignavibacteria; order Palsa-1295; family Palsa-1295; genus PALSA-1296. The sequence goes on along the minus strand of JANYLL010000223.1, from coordinate 1,819 downwards.
AAGAAATTTTTCATGTTTCAATTGCCATCATCGTGTCAATTTAAGAAATATTGTTGTATTCACAGCATTCCTTTTTGTAGAAATTAAATGAACAAAAAAAACAATGCTCCACAGTTCTATTGTTTCCAATTAACTGCGGAGCATCTCTTTTGATCCAGCTTTTACAAGCTATTTTGCATCTTTCTTTTCGTGCTCTTCACCTTTTTCATGATGCTTAAAGAATTTTTCTGCCTTCGCCTGCTGTTCAGGCGTGAGCACTGCAAAGATTTTACCCTTTGTGGCATCTCTATCTTTATGCATTTGATCGCGAAGTTCCGCACGTTGATCTTTTGGCGCCGCTTCCATTTTATCGTGATCGGCTTTCATCTGCGGCTTGGATTCTTCCATGATAGCCTTGACCTGCGTTACCTGCGCATCGGTTAAATTAAGCTTTGCTTTCATTTTCTCGATACGGTGTTCGATCTTCTTCTCCATCTTCGCATCGGTTGGCTGCGCTGATAATGATGTTGAAAAAGCTAACAATGCGGAGAATGCTACTATACTAATGATTTTATGTTTTGTTTTCATGACTTGTTCTTTCTAAAATGTTAGAATTTTTCTAACAGTAAATATTACGCGGACTAATATGGAAGGTTACCTGAATAATTATTCATATTTAAGAATGGATGGGAATGCCTTTAGACAGTCGTTTTAATGCAGGCGGGGTCAGAGTCCGTATCACTAAAGTTTAGTAAAAATATCACCGGAACCTCTCCACTATTTCCGGCATTTGCATACAAGCATTCCCTGTATATTTCGCTCACTTTTTCGCCCCCTCAAAAAATGAAACGCATTCTCATCTTTCTCGCATTTACGGCGATTACGGCTTCGTCGTCTCTATTTGCACAAACGCAAATAGATTTTCGTTCTGCTGGAAATGGGCTCTGGAGTGATTCCCAGATATGGGAAAAGAATGAGGCGGGGGTATGGCTCAAGCCCGTTGAAGGAATCTATCCTGGAGAACAGCATAATCGCGATGTTAATGTTACCGTCGGCAATGGTAGTACTATTACAATAGGTAAAGATGAAGTTGTGAACATTAACTCTCTTCGCATAAATGGCGGCAGGGTTGTTGTTGAAGGTACGCTAATCATCGGACCTGTAACAAATGATCCTATTGCCCCGGATAATATTTCCGCCATTGATTCTGTCATTCAAACTCCTGCAAATCCTTTAACTGGCGATGCACCACAACTTTTGCAGAATGTTCCTAACCCTCTGGCTCCCCAATTTGGATATGAAACGACAATAAAATTTTATCTCGATAAACAATATTCGAAGGTACGAGTAACGATCTTCGATCAGTTGTCGCATATTATCCGAAATGTCTTCGATGAGCAAAACCCTGCTTCCGGATGGCATACAGTAAAAGTGCGACTTGATGGAATTCAGTCAGGCACTTACCCATTGGTTCTTGAATTGCCGAATACCATTTTGAGACGGATGATTATGGTGCTGCGCTAAAGTAATCTCCGGTGGGGCGGGCTCTTAGTCCGCCAGTCCGAATACACAAAGAGAACGTTCTACAAAAATGTATTCGTATTTTTGTCTTCGCAATGACAAATCAACAATTAGATAAAGCCTGGCGGGCAGGGAAACCCGATGCGATCTATTTCTTCTATGGTGAAGAAGAATATCTTCGCTCTGAGATGCTCCAACGCGCACTTGATACATTCATCCCGGATGTCTCGCTTCGCTCATTTAATTACGACCAACTATCGGGCAATGACTTCAAGATCAATGACGTCATAAATCATGCGAAGAATTATCCCGTGATGGC
>JANYLL010000211.1 GCA_025357895.1 Ignavibacteriota bacterium | reverse complement strand
AGCTGTCGGATTAGGATATGCGGCGCGTCATTCAAGCGCCGATTCTGAAATCTTTTCTTCTGACGATGATAATTTTTCGCTCGTTCTCTCCGGAGAATTATTTCTTCCCTCCGGAGATCAACTGAATTCCATTAATTTTATTACTGAATTCTTGCCGCATTTTGAAAAAAAAGGGAAAGAATTTTTCTTGCATTGTGATGGTGCCTTTGTTCTTGCTCTCTATAATAAGGCAAAAAAATCTCTGTATCTGGTCACCGATCCTTTTGGCAACCTTGCGTTGCATTATGCACATTCAGAACAAGTTTTTCTTTTTTCATTACAGCAAAAAGCGCTTGCAGAAATTCTTCAGGACGAAACCGATGAAGAGGCAATATCGGAAATTATTGCTTTAGGTCAGCGATTGAACGGAAAAACAGTTTATAAAAATATCTTCAGGCTGCCGCCGGCGTCTTTTTTAATAATTGATAGATCTGGTGAATTATCTTTAAGCAAATACTTTAGGCCGGATTTCAATGAAGGTTCGAACCGAAAAGAAAGTTTGCAATTGGTAGAGCAGTCTCTTCTCCGATCGCTCGATATTCGGACAAGACGATCAGGAATTATTGTCGCACTTTCAGGTGGTTTGGATTCACGGATGACCCTTGCCACTATTCACAAACTTGGCAGAACGAATTCTATTACAGCGTTCACTCACGGATTGCCCGATAGCGGTGATATGAGCGTGGCGTCCCGAATTACGAACAGCTATAATATTTCGCATCTTCGAATAAATTTCGACGATTCTTTCTTGAAAAGTCTTTCCGAATACTGGCAAACAACCATTCATATCTCCGAAGGGGGGCTTGGCATCGAAAGCTCAGCAAATATTCCTTCTTGGATAGCGGAATCGGAGAAGTTTACGGTCTCACTTGATAGTCACGCGGGTGCACTGTATCGCAGGCAGTTTCATAAAGCACGAGAAAGGTATGTAAGGCGTTCGAAAAATTTTCCCAAAGCATTTTTTGATCATTTTGCATCGGCGCTTTTTCATTCGGAGTTGATCTCTTCGCAATTTCGCGAATCTGCCATGAACTCCGGGATGAATGCTTTCAACGAATATTTTTCCTCTCAATCTGCGAATCTTGATATCGGCGATAGAATCGATCTATATTATCTCGAGCAAATATGTGCGAATAAATATTCGCTTTCCGGCAATGCTCAGCTAAATTATATCGGCTTGTCCCATCCGTTGTTGTCATTGGCTGCATATAGTGCTGCAACGCATATCCCTGCGCGAGAACGAAAAAAGAATATTATATACCGTTACTTATTCAATCGGTTTGCGCCGGAGTTGAAATATTTTTGGACGGATGACAGCGGTTATCCCGTTCCATATTTTGGTTACCGCACTCTTCGGTATGCTGCGCCTTTACTCCAACGAGGTCTGCAAGTATTGCCGGAATATCTTCAGAAATTTTCGCCCAAGAAACCGGTACTGACCCGCATGCTGATTGCCGGGAAAAATATCCAGACGTTAAAAGAAATCCTATTGGAGCATACCATAGGCAACGACTCTGTTTTTAGTTCGCAAATACTGGAAAGGGAGATATCGGATTTTGAAAAGGGGAAAAAAAATAACGCAGAGACCCTCATCCAAGCGGCGAATTTAAAACTTCTGTTGGAATATTATACTTCGCGCTCATAACATCTGCTTTATATCCAAGAGTGCGAAGATGGTTGACAAGCGTATTGACAAATCCATGCATCACAAAAATATTTTCTGCCCCAGTTGCTTTGATGGCCGTTAAGAGTCCTTCCCAGTCAGCATGATCGCTTAATCCGAAACCTCGGTCATGGATCTTGCTATGAAGTCCGCCTTTGGACATCCAGCCTGAAGCAAACGCAGTTGCAACTGCGCCGAATCTTTTTTCTGCATCGGCTCGTGTGAATTGCGGAGGCGCGATAACGATCGGCTTCTTATCTTTTAATTCGGCAATGCTTTCATCACTAAAGAGAACATGCTCAGGAAAAACTATTCCAGCTGATCTATACGCAGGCAGGAATTTTTCGACGGTCGGATACACCATAATTGGTCCGATGGTTGGATCAAGCCCTGCGAGAATTCGTTGTGCTTTGCCAAGAGAATATGCGGCGATGATGCTTGTTGTGCCCCAAAGCGCATTCATCTGCCACCAATCATTGATCTCATTGAATATTGATTGCTGTGATTTCCATTTATAATGCGGCTTGGCAAATGTTGATTC
>JANYLL010000145.1 GCA_025357895.1 Ignavibacteriota bacterium | reverse complement strand
TAGTGACCTTTTGCCGAGGCGGGCTTGGCGCGCATGATGGTATTGATAAACATATTGATATTATCGGTCAGCTTATTCGCATCGAATGAAGCCTTGCCTACTGTTGAATGAACGTTACCCTGCTTATCAGCACGGAACTCGATCTTACCTGCCTTGACTTCCTTGACCGCCGTTGCAACATCTGTTGTAACTGTTCCGGCTTTCGGATTCGGCATTAAACCGCGAGGTCCTAAAACTCTTCCGAGCTTTCCGAGTTCACCCATGACTTCAGGAGTAGCAACGATAACATCTGTTGCAGTCCATCCGGCTTTGATCTTCTCAAGGATCGTTTCGAAACCGACCTCATCTGCGCCTGCTTCTTTTGCTGCAGTTTCCTGGTTCTTGGTAACGACTGTTACGTGAACCGTCTTACCTATTCCATGAGGAAGAGCAACCGTACCGCGGATAGCCTGATCTGCTTTACGCGGATCGACTCCGAGGCTGATAGCAATATCAACTGACTCATCGAATTTTGCAGAAGCAAGTTGTTTGACCTGTTTGACTGCATCGCCGATCGCTAATACTTTCGTATTATCGAATTTCTTTTTTAAGTTATTATAACGCTTTCCGTGTGCCATGGTCTTATCCCTCCACTGTTAAGCCCATCGAGCGGGCAGTACCTGCAACCATGCTCATCGCTGCTTCGACTGAAGCGGCATTGAGATCCGGCATTTTTAATTCGGCAATTTCGCGGACTTGTTTCGAAGTCACTTTGCCTATCTTCGTACGATTAGATTCTTTCGAACCCTTTGCAAGATTCGATGCCTTCAGCAAAAGAACTGCTGCCGGTGGAGTCTTGGTTACGAAGGTAAACGATTTATCTGAATAAACAGTGATTACAACGGGCGTGATCATTCCATCAGCCTTTGCTGTCTTTGCGTTGAACTGCTTGCAGAACTCCATGATGTTCACGCCCTTTTGTCCAAGAGCGGGACCGACCGGCGGAGCAGGCGTAGCCTTTCCCCCAGGGATCTGCAGCTTTATATAACCTGTTATTTTTTTAGCCATGATTAGATAGGACAGGCACTCTTGCCTGTCTGTTTAATTGTTAAGTGGTTCAGGCGTCCTATCCGAGCGGACCGGACTCCCACATTTTTAGAGCGCGTATATAACGAATTCCTCCCAAAAAAGTTCGTAGAATTTTACTTTCCCACTTACTGTAACTTTTAGCCTTCAAAATCATTACTATATAGATCATTTATCTTCTTTTTTACATATTACTATAGAAAAACAGCCATGGGAACAAGGAATATCAGGCTTTTAGGGTTCTTTTTCGTCGTCTTTGCGATGTTATGCTCAGGCAGAACTATCAACGCGCAAAATACTTTTACGCAAACCGATAGCGTTACCCTTACCTGGGATAGTGTGCGGACTACGCTTCGCGATTTTGGTACTGTTGCCGTTGGAAATACGGAATGTCATACAATTTATTTCAAAAACACAGGGACCAGCCCCGTGATCATCAATAAAGTATTTGGATTTGACGGTCAGGGCGCTTTTACTTCTAAAACGATTCCAACCTTACCAGTCATCCTTTTACAAAATGAGATCGTCTCTCTTGCTGAATTTTGCTTTGCTCCCATAAATGGCACTGACTCTGTCATAGAGGGAGCGATGGCAATAACGGGCATGATCGGTTCTACTGTGTTTAGTATCGATGTTCGAGCGAAGGGTTTTCAAAAACCTGATACTCTTATTTCCAAACCCTTCATAACACTTAAGATGGATGGAGATTTTTTCGGACCGATCATTATGGATGGCGATGCATCACATACTGCAACCCTCACAAGCAACCGCAAAGAAACAATACAAGTAAGGATGGATTCGGATATTTATAATGGGAATGGTTATTTTCATGTATCGGGGATTACCTTCCCCTACAACATGTCAGCGCAGGAAGTAAAGAACTTCACTATAACCTACAGTCCCCGCTCTAATGTAGCTGCAGTAAGTTATCGTTCGGTTGGAATGCTCAGCTTACAAGCTTCCGATAATACTGAATCTGACTACCTGAAACTTACCCTGCCAGGCGTGGCAATTCTTCCAACGGCAACTGATAGCTCGACCGCCCTTGCTGCAGGTTCAACGGATATTTTAGCAATGATCAGCGATAATTCCGTGACGACACAGACCTTTCATTTCAAAAATACCGGCTCAACAAATCTGAAGATAACAGGAGTGGATCTCAAAAATAAAAAAAGTTTTGCGATCACCGATATTCAGCCTACAACAACCCTGCCCTTTATTCTTACTCCGGGGCAATCAATGGCAGTAA
>JANYLL010000119.1 GCA_025357895.1 Ignavibacteriota bacterium | reverse complement strand
GGTGAACTTCTTTTAAGCTTCGGAAGATTTTTTCGGGGCAAAGCGAATTTCAGACGCGTAGATTTTTTACAGGTGCTTCGCGATTGCAGCGCAAATTCGCTGCCGATCGTCACTTTAATAAGCTTTTTGTTCGGGATCATTCTCGCTTTTATCGGTGCTGCACAATTAAAAATATTTGGCGCGGAGATATATGTTGCCGATCTTGTGGGAATTGCATTAGTTCGTGAGATGGGTCCGATGATGACGGCGATCATCCTTGCCGGAAGGTGCGGAGCGGCATTTGCTGCGCAGATTGGGACCATGACCGTTAACGAAGAGGTTGATGCGCTGAGAACTACGGGAATTTCTCCGATAGATTTTCTGGTATTGCCTCGCGTTTTTTCGCTTGCTCTTATGACGCCGCTTCTGGCGCTTTATGCGATTTTTTTCGGCATCATCGGCGGAGCCTTAACTTCTCAGATCATGCTTGGTATCAGCTTTACTCAATTTATTACGGAGGCACAGCATATATTAACTCCGACACAATTTGCTCTCGGCTTGATCAAAAGTTTTATTTACGGAATACTCGTCGCTTTTGCAGGTGCCTTGAATGGCATCCATTGCGGAAAATCTGCTTCGGCTGTTGGTGTTGCAACAACTTCGGCTGTGGTCATGGGAATTGTAACTGTTGTTATGGCCGGAGCGGTGACAACATATATTTATAATGTGCTCGGAGTTTAAAAATTGGAAACAACGACATCTATACCAGTCCCTCAGCAAAAAACATCGGTTGTAAAACCGAAGGACGACGTGCATATCCGGGTTGATGGTCTTACGATGGCGTATGACGATCTGATTATACAGCATGATCTGACCTTTGATATCCATCGCGGCGAAGTATTTATCGTCATGGGTGCCAGCGGCTGCGGAAAAAGCACATTGATGAGGCATTTGATCGGATTGATGCGTCCTGCTAAAGGAAAAATTCTTTATGATGGCAAGGACTTTTGGGGAATGGACGAGAAAACTCGGGTGCAGATGATGAAGAAATTTGGCATTCTCTACCAGAGCGGAGCTTTGTGGAGTTCGATGACGCTTTCGGAGAATATCTCTACCGTTATCGAGCATCATACCGATCTGCCAAAAGATGAGATCAAAGATATTGCGTATCTTAAATTATCGCTTGTCGGATTAACCGGATTCGAGGAATTCTATCCATCGGATATTTCAGGTGGTATGCGCAAACGTGCCGGATTAGCCCGGGCAATGGCGCTTGATCCTGAAATTTTATTTTTTGACGAACCTTCGGCAGGTTTGGATCCTATCAGTTCGCGTAAATTAGACGATCTGATCCTTGAACTCAAAGGGAGTTCAGGAACGACGATCATTGTTGTTACTCACGAATTACCAAGTATTTTTGCTATCGGTGATAATTCCGTATTTCTTGATACGGAAACAAAAACGATGATAGCCTATGGTAATCCGAAAGAACTATTAGAAAATCCTCCCCGGCCTGTCGTTCGTGAATTCTTAACGCGAGGTGAACAATGAGCAAAGAAAAAATAAAAAGCGAACAAACTATACATGCCGGAGCAAATGCCCGCCTTATCGGAGCTTTTATGCTTGGTGCGATAGCACTGATCGTCGTCGTTTTCGTAGTATTTGGCAGCGGCAGCTTTTTCAAAAGCAAAAGTAAATATGTGATCTATTTCCGCGGCTCGGTAGATGGACTGAGTACCGGAGCGCCGGTGAAGATACGCGGAGTTCAGGTCGGTTCGGTAACTGATATAAATCCGATTATGCCGGATACAGGGGATTTTCTTGTCGAAGTCATCATCGAAACGGTTGGCGGCACTATTCAGCAAGCCGAGGGAGTCGTAGATAAGAACCTCAATAGTGTTGATACCATGGTTAGCCGAGGACTTCGTGCTCAATTGCAAAGCCAAAGCTTTATCGTCTCGCAAAAAATGATCGTCGTCGATTATTTTCACGATAGTCCTAAGATTACTACTCCAATTGCCATGAGGCTCAATAAGCATTTGCCGGAAATCCCTTCTATTCCGACCACAAGCGAAGAATTGGAACAAAGCATGCAAAAAGTGATCAAACAAGTAGGAGATATTCCTTTTACAAAAATATCGAATGCATTGCTTAATACCTTCAACGGTATTGATACACTTGTCAGATCGACGAAAATTCAACCTGCACTGGATAATATAAGTAAAAGCTCTCAGGCGATCACTATACTTGCCTCACATCTTGATACTGTCGGAGGCACGATGGCAAGAGGTATTAATACTACGACTCTTGCTGCAACCAATTCGCTTAAACATGTCGATGATCTGATATTGCGGCTGGAGAATCTTTCGATAGAAAATCAATATCTGATCAAAGAAAATCTTGAACAGCTTTCATCAGCTACGCGCTCGATGAAAAGCCTTATGAACTACTTACAGCAGCATCCGAGCGACATACTTTACGGAAAATAATTATTTATGAAACAAGATACCATTACTCATCGCTCGCTCATCGCACTTGCGATCGGCTTATTTATCTTTTCTTCACTTAATTGCGGCGGATCAAAACCTTCGCGGTTTTATTCATTGACTCCCGTCAAGCAAGTAACCGGTGATTTTAAGACGGAGCCCGTAACGCGTATTGCGATCGGCATTCGGACAATGAAATTGCCTGAATACCTGCTTCGCGAACAGATCGTCACGCGAACAGCATCGGATGAGATCACGATGTCTGAATTCAACAGATGGGCAGAACCTCTTGAAGAAAATTTTAAAAGAGTACTGATCGAAGATCTTTCAAAAGATGTGCCGACCAATAATGTATTTCTTTTTCCTGCCAAAGATTCAAATGTTACGAACTATCAGATACTTCTTGAAGTAACGCAGTTCGAACCAAGGGATAACGTCGTTAACCTGGCTGCACGGTGGGGCATTGCCAAAGGTGAATCTGCTGTTTTTTTGTTAGATAAACAGTCATCGTTTACCGAACAAATATCCGGCGATAAATCTCTGGGATATGAATCTATTGTTGCAGCGATGAGCAAACTTACCGGAAAATTAAGTGCTGATATTGCTGCAGAGATAAGAAATAAAGCCGGAGTAGCAGGGAAGTAATTACGATTTTAGTAGACTTCGTAATTTCATCCCTCATCCTTGCCCTCACTGCTGTCCCAAAACCAAAGGCAATCCGTTCTTCGGATTTCCGATCACCACGATCTTTGCATTCGGTGATTCTGCAAGTTTTTGTGTTGCTTCGATACCTTTTAATTCCAAAATTTCTTTTGAAAGTCCCTGAGCTACGATCTTTTGGAAATCCTGAATACCTTGCGCCTCAATGCGTTTGCGGTCAGCTTCCTGTTTTTCTTTTTGCAGAACGAATTCCATTTTTTGTGCATCCTGCTGAGCAGAAATTTTCGCATTGATCGATTGCTGAACTGATTGTGGAAGCGATACATCCCGCAGGAGCATACCCTCAAGCACTAAGCCGCGTTTCTTAAAACTTTCATCTAAAAATGATGTGACCTTCGTTACGAAATCTTCGCGCTTAACCGAATAAAGATCGGTGCTGACATAATTAACAGCC